>JAFQOX010000010.1 GCA_017412045.1 Clostridia bacterium | reverse complement strand
TGCAAACAGACAAATCCAATCCAAAATTCTTGAATCACGCACTCTCCCTCAGTCTTTTGCTTCGCAAAATCCAGCTCCCTCCCAGAGGGAGCCTTTCCAGCTTTGTGCAACTTTTTATTTTTGAATTTTCTACATGGCTTTCTCGACAGTCTGAAATCCGTGAAGCACGCTTCACGGACCCTTTTGTTATTCCTGGTTGTTTTCCACGTATCTTGCTACGTCGCCGACGGTAACGAAATCCGCCACTGCTTCATCGGGAACGACGACGCCGTATTCTTCTTCGATCGTCATCAGCATTTCCACGACGTCGAGAGAGTCCGCGCCGAGGTCTGCGACGATATTGGTACTTTCGTCGATCGTATCGACGTCTACCTTCAATTGCTTCGAGAGAATTTCCTTGATTACTTCAAGCATATCCATGGTAAAATCCGCCTTTCTGAAATATAACGACAGTGTCGTCAAATAGATGTCAAAACCATTATATACGAGAACCGAATTTTTTTCAAGTATCTGAAAAAATTTTTTCCCGTCCCCGTCTTTTTCGTAAATCAAGCCGAACTGATGAATGTAAATGAATCACAGAATATCGTTTTCCGATTCTTTCTTTGAGCGCGCGCACTGTTGCAGATGATTTACCATGCGCTCGTTTCCTTCAAAAACGATCTGCGCGCATCTGCCGTTGAAATCAAAGAGAATGCAGTACGAGACCTTCGGCGAAAGCGACTGACAGTAATTATAGCGGATGGGCGGTTTCCCGTAGCGCTGAACGAAAGCCGCCTTCTCCTCCTTCGTTTTCGGCGTTTTCTCTACGCCGATCATGGTCGAGAGAGAAAGACAGCAGACGGTCTGCACGCGCTTTCCGAGACGCTTGGTGATGATAAAATCGTCCTCGGTCACCATATAGCGGAAGGTCGTCAGATAGTATCGGTTCAAAAGCTCAAAGCTGAAAATATAGACGCCGACGGCGAGCATCTGATAAAACAAGCGGTAGGGGACGCTCAGGACTGCCGCGCCGATCAATCCTATGCAGGCGATCACGACCAGCGCGATGGAGATCCGTTTCCCCTTTTTTCCCTTCGGAGGAATGTATTCCATAAATACACCTTACCTTTCTTTTCCTTTCCGTTTTCTGTTTTTCAAAACGGAAACATGATTTCATACGGCGAAAATGTGGCAAAACGCATATTTGCCGCATAGAATGAGAATGCATAACCGAAAACCACCGATAAAGGAGATTTACACAATGGAAATCAATCAGGAAACCATTCACCAATTTCTTTCGCTCAGCGACGAGGAGCTGAAGCAAGCCTTTGCGACCATCGGCGCCGCGCTCGGGCTCAACGAAAGACTCGTCGCCGCCAATACGGCAAGATTCAAGCGCATGATCGCAAACAGCAATCCCAAGGAGCTGGAGCGTTTGATCTCCTCGCTGGATCCCGCGAGCGCGCAGGCGATCATGAATACCGTCAACAAATCGAAATGAGCGCCGTCGGAAAGGACCATCGCCTATGAACGGAGATTTCAGTCAGAAATTAAATCAGGTTTTATCCAACCCCGCCATGATGGCGCAGATCAAGGCGTTGGCGGATACCATGACGGAATCGGAGATGCAGACGGAGAAAACCGTCCCTCCCCCCGAAGTCCCTTCTCCGACGGGAAGCGAAGCCGTCGGCATGACCGATACGGCGCAGGAAAAAATATCGGTTCCGCCCTTTTTTACGCCGTCCCCCTCATTTGAAAGGAACATGAAAAATACCTGCGCGCTTCTCAACGCGCTGAAGCCGTTTCTGGATGAGCGCCGCCGCGACAAGATCGACAAAATGCTCTCCATGATCCGATTCGCGCAAATGGCGGGACAACTCGGAAATTTCTTCTGAGCCGTATTTTCAACGACCGAAACAAAAACGAAAGGAATCCTTTTATGTACAGCCGAAGTTACGGGTCCATCGAGACCGACAGAAAAAACGATGGCATTTCGATTCCGGCAAATTATAACGGAAGCCTTTACGCTTCCGGCAGAGATACGAGGGAAGCCGCGAAACAAACGGAACCTCCTCCCGGGCAGGAGGAGGCTCCCGTTCTCACCGCCGAGCCCGCCGAGCCGACCGTTCAGCCGGTCACGGGCGCCGTCGGCAGCCTTCTTGAAAAATTCACGGCGGAGGATATCATCCTTTTCATCCTGGTATTCTCTCTTCTGAAGGAGGAGACCGCGGATCCGGGTACGATCCTCGCCGTCATTCTCGCGCTTCTGTTGCTTTAACGTACCGGTCAGATTCCGTTGCCGTTCGGATGAAGAAGCATCTCCGCCGTATCTGCGGACGTTTTGATCCCGCGCAGAAACAGGCGGTCGTTTTTCAGCGCCTCCAGATACGCGAGATCCATCACGCAAAGCGAAACGGAGATCACCTGATGGTACATATACAGAACGGAGGCGATACAAAAAACGGCGGAAGCCACGTAGATCGCCAGCACGGATTGACACGGCGAGAAGCCGTTATCCAGCAATTTGTGATGCAAATGCTGCTTGTCCGCGCGGAACGGATTTCTCCCGCTCACGATACGGCGGAAAAAGGCGAGCACCGTATCCATCACGGGCAGAGCGAAGATCAGCGCGGGCACGACGATCGAAAAAAGCGCCTGCGACTTGAAAAGCCCGAAAACGGAGATGCACGCCATCACGTAGCCGATCAGCATGGAGCCGGCATCTCCCATAAAAATCGTCGCGCCGTTGATATTATACGGCAAAAAGCCGAGCGAAGCGCCGCAGATCGCGGCGGACGCGATGGCGCAAACGGGATTTCCCATCACGAGGGACATCACGAGTAGCGCGAAGGATTCCATGGCGCATACCCCGCCCGCCAGACCGTCGAGTCCGTCGATCAGATTCACGGCGTTGACGATCAGCACGATCCAGAATACCGTGACGGGAAAGGAGAGGGCGCCGAGATGCAGGGACAATCCCCATACCGTCGTATATTCGATGCCGCCGCCGAAGCCGACGGTAAACGACGCCACCGCCAGCTGCGCCAGCAATTTATACCCCGGACGAATGTCAAAAACGTCGTCGAGGAGTCCGACGAGGCAGATCGCCGCCGCGCCGGTCAGAATAACGGAAATCTCCGTCGGGATCATCCCCATCGTCAGAAAAGAAAAAACCAAAGCAGACACCGCGAAGCCGACGAGGATGGAGAGTCCCCCGAAGTAGGGGACGGGAGCCTTGTGCATTTTCCGTTTTCCGTCCGGCATATCCAGACAGCGAAAACGAAAAGCAAGTTTTCTTGCGAGCGGTGTCAGAAGAAACGCAAGTAAGAATGAAAATAATATCGCCGCGAACGCAAAAAACAATCCCGTTTGAAAAACAGTATTGTATTTGTTCATATCGATAAAATTCCTTTAATCCGATTATCAGGGTTTTGCGAGGAATCCGATCTTGCGATAAACCTTGGAGAGTGTTTTACGAGCGATGTAGGAAGCCTGATCGGCATTTTCACGCATGATGGCTTCGAGATAAGCCTTGTCCGCCATCAATCTTTTGAATTCAGCCTGCACGGGCGCCAATCCGTCCGCGCACGCTTCCCCGACTGCCAGCTTGAAATCGCCGTAGCCGCGGCCCTCAAATTCCTTTTCGATCTCGTCGAAGCTCTTACCCGTGAAGCAGGAATAGATGGACATCAGGTTATTGATGCCGTCCTTGCCCTCCGCGTATTTCACGACGGTATCGCTGTCCGTGACTGCGCGCTTGAATTTGCGGATGATGTCGTCCTTGGAATCCAGCATCAGCACGCAGGCGTTCGGATTCTCGTCGGATTTGCTCATCTTCTTGGTCGGGTCGGAGAGGGAGCAGATCTTCGCGCTCGATTTCGTCATATAGCATTCGGGCACGACGAAGGTATTGCCGTAGATCTGATTGAAGCGCTCCGCGACGTCACGCGTCAATTCCAGATGCTGCTTCTGATCGAGTCCGACGGGAACGAGGTCAGCCTGATACAGCAGAATGTCCGCCGCCATCAGCGCGGGATACGTGAAGAGCCCCGCATTGATATTCTGCGCGTTTTTCGCGCTTTTATCCTTAAATTGCGTCATGCGGGAAAGCTCGCCAAACATGGTATAGCAATCGAGTACCCATCCGAGCTGTGCGTGGGCGGGAACGTGGCTCTGTACGAAGAGCATACTTTTCTCAGGATCGATGCCTGCCGCCAGATAGATCGCCACGGTCTCCATCGTTCTGCGGCGGAGCTCTGCGGGTGTCTGACGAACGGTGATGGCGTGCATATCCATGACGCAGTAAAGAAAATTATATTCCTCGCATTTTTCATTCTGGAGAGCGACCCAGTTGCGGATCGCGCCGAGGTAGTTGCCGATGGTCAGGTTGCCGCTCGGCTGGACACCAGACAAGATCGTTTTTTTCGCATTCGAAAATTCCATTTATGTAATCCTTCCTTTTTCATAGTGGAAATCGTTCGTTTTCGGACGGGATATTCCGAAAACGTTCTCTGATTTCAGTCCTTGTAGATGGATTATATCACATATTTCTTTTCTGTTCAAGGGAAACGCAAAAAAAACATGGTTTTCGACAGAAAAAAGCACGGATCCTCTTCGCTTCCGATGACCGTAAAGCTCCAAGCAGCTCCGCCAAGGTCACATTTCTTCCCACTTCTGCAAAAAACAGACGCTCCGCCCTTCGTTTCCCGACGCAGATCAGCCCGTTTCCAGAATTTTTCGTATGGCTTTTTTGCGGGTTTCGTAGTATAATAGGAACAAAGAGATCATGCAGAAGAAAGGACCGGTCATCCGCGCGGTTGCCGGACGGTGATAAAATTTGGAATTGAATCTGATTCGCGAGGATAAGCTCAAAGTCCTCTTAACCCCCTTTGATATGATGAAATACGAGTTGACCTGTGAAAAGCTGGATTATGACAATACGGAAACGCGCAAGGCGATCTGGAGCATTCTGGACTTTGCGAAGCGGGAAACGGGCTTCGATGCGGCGATCGGAAAAATCCGCATCGAGGTATACCCCGAGCGAAGCGGCGGATGCGCGATTTACATAACCAAGCTCGCAAGCAGTGATCGCCCGTCTCAAGAGCCCATGAATGAAACCATCGCAAAACCTTCCGCGGCGACGGGAAAAACGACCGCCGTCTATCAATTCAGGGATCCCGATTCCCTCACGCGGGTCTGCCGCTGTCTCGCGCACCGCGGTTATCACGAGGAGAGCCACGCATTTTTCGAATCGCTCGAGCAGGGGGAAATCCGTTATTTTTTACAGATCACGGAAGCTCCCCCCGCCTCCCTCAAAAAAGCAAGATACCTGAAAGAAAATCTGTTCATCGAGGAGTTCGGCGAAAGGCTGGAATCGGACGAAAGCGTCTTTTACCTGCACGAGCGCGCCTCCGTCATCCGCAGGGACGACGCCGTGCAAACGCTCGCGCGGCTCGCCTGAACGAAGCGGACCTTCAGCGATTCCGCGCAAATCCGTTGCGTGAAATTTCTGAAAATATATTTTAAAATACAATTGAAAGATAACGCCGTTTGTGATACAATAATCATAAGCGGCGTTATTCCGCTTTTATCAAGAATCATCACGGAGAACCATACACATGAAAACCAAAACACTCGAAGAAATCAAATGCGAATGCGAGCAATGTCAGAAATGCGAGCTTTGCAAAACCAGAACCAATATCGTTTTCGGCACGGGAAACGAAAACGCGCGCCTGATGTTCATCGGCGAGGCGCCCGGTCAGAAGGAGGACGAATCGGGCATCCCCTTCGTCGGCGCGGCAGGAAAGCTGCTGAACAAATATCTTGATGCCGTCGGCATCGAGCGCGAGGACGTCTACATCGCCAATATCCTCAAATGCCGTCCGCCGAAGAACCGCGATCCCCTGCCCGCCGAGGAAGATATGTGCATCGGCTATCTGCGCGACCAGGTGCTCGCCATCCGCCCGAAGGTCATCGTCTGCCTCGGACGCATTTCCGCCATGCGCATCATCAAGCCCGATTTCAAGATCACGGCGGAGCACGGCAAATGGTTCGATAAGAACGGCTATTCCGTATGCGCAGTCTACCACCCCGCCGCCCTTCTGCGCGACCCACGCAAAAAGGACGAAATGCTCGCGGATATGATGGCGATCAAGGAACGCATCGACAGCGAGGATGCCTGATCCATGGGCATCGATTTTTCTGCCCTGATCTCCACCTGCGCATCGCTGTTCCTGCTGATCGCGCTCGGCTTTTTTCTTCGGAAAATCGGCATCGCGGATGAAGATTTTTCAAAGAAGCTCTCCACACTCGTCGCCAAGGTGGGTATGCCGTGTCTGATGCTCCATTCCATCACGAGCCTCGGCTTCTCCCCGGAGAAATTGAAAAACGGCTTGTGGATCCTGCTGTTCGGTACGCTCGCGCATGTTCTGATGGCGGTGCTCGCCAAGCTCATCTTTTGGCGCGCGAAGGATGCCGACGAAAAGAAGATCTATGAATTCGGATGCATCTTCTCCAACTGCGCCTTCATCGGCTATCCGATCCTGGGCGCGCTGTTCGGTGAGATCGGGCTCTTTTACGGCGCGTTCTACGTCGTTACCTACAATCTCGGCTGCTGGAGCTACGGCGTTCTGCTCATGGCCAAGGGCAAGCCTGGGCATACGGTCACGTTCAAAAGCATATTCCTCAACGTGGGGATGCTGTCCTGCATTCTCGGATTTTTGCTCTACGCCCTACAGGCTCCGATTCCCGCCTTTTTGCGCACGACCGCCATGCACGTGGGCAATCTCTGCACCCCGCTCTCCCTGATCGTCACGGGCTCTCTGGTGGCGGCACTCCCGCTCGGCAAAACCTTTTCCAACGGAAAGCTCTATTTGTTCTGCGCGGTCAAGCTTCTCGCGCTTCCGCTCGTTTTCGCGCTCGCGCTTCATTTCTGCGGCGCGGACCGTCTGATCGGAGACATCAATCTGACCGTTTTTCTGGCAGTCATGACCTCTCTCCCGCCTGCCGCGCTCACCTCCCTGCTTGCCAATATGTACGACGTCAAGCCGTCCTTTGCCGCACAGCTCGTCAGCCTCGGCACACTGTTATCCCCCTTTACCACCCTGCTCGTCATCAAAATCACACAGCTCGTTTGTCTGCTGTGAATCTCATATCATTACGCTGAAAATTTCAAAACCAAAGGAGATATACGATTATGGAAAAACTTATTGGAAACGCGATCGTCGGTCAATCCGGCGGTCCGACTGCCGCCATCAACGCCACGCTCTCCGGCGTGATCAAGGGCGCGCTCGCATCTGACGCCATCACAAAAATCTACGGCGCGCAAAACGGCATCGAGGGCGTTCTCGCCCGCCGTCTGCTCGACCTCTCCGCTATGACGGAAGAGGAGCTTTCCCTTCTCGAAACCACGCCTGCGGCGGCGCTCGGCTCCTGCCGTAAAAAGCTCCCCGCTGATTTTGAAGGCAAAAACCGCAAAATCTTCGAGGACATCATTGAGGTATTCAAGGAATACGATATTCGCTACTTCTTCTATATCGGCGGTAACGACTCCATGGACACCGTCGCCAAGCTTTCCCGCTTCACCAAGGAAATCGGCTACGATATGCGCGTCATGGGCGTACCGAAAACCATCGACAACGACCTCGCGGGAACGGACCACACTCCCGGCTACGGCTCCGCGGCAAAATACATCGCCACCACCATGCAGGAGATCCTGCGCGACACCGCCGTCTATACCGTCAAAGCCGTTACGATCGTCGAGATCATGGGCAGAGATGCCGGCTGGCTGACCGCGGCGGCGGCGCTCCCCTCCCTTTTCTGCAACGTCAAGCCCGACCTCGTATACCTCCCCGAGGTTGCCTTTGATTACGAAAAATTCTACGAGGACGTGGAAAAAGCGTTTGAAACGCATCCGAACGTCGTCATCGCCGTTTCCGAGGGCATTCGTACCGCCGAGGGCGTTTACGTCGGCGAGGGCACGCAGAGCGGCGCAACCGACGCCTTCGGTCATAAATATCTTTCCGGCACGGGCAAGGCGCTGGAGATCGCCGTCAAGGAAAAATTCGGCTGCAAGGTCCGCTCCATCGAATTGAATCTTCCTCAGAGATGTGCATCCCACCTTTCTTCCAAAACCGACCTTGACGAATCCGTCGCCATCGGCAGTCATGCCGTCCGTCAGGCAACGCGCGGCGAAAGCGGCAAAATGGCGATCTTCACCAGAGTCAAGAACGATCCTTACGAGGTTTGCGTGGATACTGCGGATATTTCCGGCATTGCCAACGCCGTCCGCAGCGTACCCCGCGCCTATATCAACGAAAGAGGCAACAACGTCACGGACGAATGTCTCTCCTATATCGCGCCTCTCATCATCGGCGAGCCCGCGCTCGTTTTCGAGGGCGGACTTCCCAAGCACTTTTCCTTCTGATTCCACGACCGTTCATCCGAAATTCTTTCAGAAAGAGGTATGCTTATGACTGCGCTTTTCGTAACCAGACGTTTTTTCAATATCGATGCCGTTTACAGCAGTGAATTACAGGAGAAATTAAAAAGCGAGCTGACCTTCCTCGCACCCGTCAAATCCGAAACGGAATTGGAAGCGAGAAAAGAGGAATTGCAAACCGTTGACTACATCTTCTCCACGTGGGGTATGCTTCCGCTGACTAAAGAACAGATCCTCACCTATTTCCCGAATCTGAAATCGGTCTTTTACGCCGCAGGCACGGTGCAGGCGTTCGCCCGTCCGTTCCTGGAGCTCGGCATTTCCGTACACTCCGCATGGAGAGCGAACGGCATTCCCGTCGCGGAGGTCACCGTTTCCGAGATCCTGCTTGCCAATAAGGGCTTCTTCCACCGCCGCGTCCGCAGCAGAAGCGAATGGGACAACCGCGATCCCGAATACCGCTATCCCGGTAACTACGGCACGAAGGTCGGCATTCTCGGCGCGGGCATGATCGGCGCGAGAGTCATCGAGCTTCTTCGCCCCTTCGAGCTGGAGCTGTACGTATTCGATCCCTTCCTCTCCGACGAAAGAGCCGAGGCACTCGGTGTGAAAAAGGCTTCTCTCGAGGAGATCTTTGAAAACTGCCATATCGTCTCCAACCATCTCGCCAACAAGCCCGAAACCGTCGGCATCATCCGCCGCGACCTGCTTGCCCGCATGGGCGAGTACGCCGTTTTCATCAATACGGGCAGAGGCGCGCAGGTGGATACGGCGGCGCTCGTCGATGAAATGCGCGCGCATCCGTACCGCATGGCGATCCTCGACGTCACCGATCCCGAAGAGCCGCCCAAGGAGGGCAATCCCCTTTACGGGCTCGACAACGTCATTCTGACGCCCCATATCGCGGGTAGCATCGGATACGAAACGCACCGCCTCGCGGACTTTATGTACGAGGAATACCGCGCGGTCGCGCAGGGCAAAGAGCCCCGACACGCCGTTTCCCTCGCCATGCTCGAAACGATGGCGTAAACCGTACGCCCGTTCCCAACAATCAAGAATATACATTTCAGGAGAAACGTTATGTACGCCTTTGAAAAAAAAGACAGCTATACATTTTCCTTCAGCTCCCCCAGCCATCTCCGATTCTATCTGGAATCCAACGGCTATACCATTCCCTTTTCCAAGGATCTTTCCCCCCTCGGCAAGCAGGTCCTGATCCAAGCGCCGGACGGCACCTGTAAAACCGTCAAAAACGCGCTCGCCACGCACCCGATGGAGGGTTGCGATGCCGAGACCGACGGCTCTCCCTCCGAGCTGACCAAGCGCAGATACGCGCGTTTTTCGGGCTCGGGCGCAGGACTCGTCTGGATGGAAGCCATTTCCGTCGTTCCCGAGGCGCGCACCTCCGACCATCAGATGATGATCAACGATCAAACGGCAGATTCCTTCGCCGGACTTGTCGAGGATATGAAAAAGAACGACGTATTCGCCGTCGCACAGCTCACGCACTCGGGAAGATTTGCCAAAAACAGCGACACGCCGCACGCGCTTTTTGCGACGAGAAGCCTTCCCTTTGAAGCCAAGCGTCCGCAGGACGTCGGCGTTCCCATCGTGACGGACGATTATCTGGACCGCCTGCCCGAAAAATTCGCCAAGGCGGCAAAGCTCGCCGAAAACGCAGGCTTCGATGCCATCGACGTCAAGGCGTGCCACCAATATCTGCTGGACGAGCTTCTCTCCGCGCATACGCGCGAGGGTAAATACGGCGGCTCCTTTGAAAACCGCGCGCGCTTGATGATCGACTGCTTCGACGCCGTACGCGCCGTGCTGAAGCCCGATACCGTGCTGGCTTCCCGTCTCTCGCTCTCGGATATGATCGAATATCCCTACGGCTTCGCCGTCTGCGAGGATAAGCCCGTCCGTCCCGATCTGACGGAGACGAAAAAGCTGATCGAGATTCTCAGAGCCAAGGGACTCTCACTCATCAATATGACGATGGGCTCCCCCTACTTCAATCCGCATATCAACCGTCCCTACAATCGAGGAAGCTACGAGCCGCCCGAGCATCCGCTCGTCGGTCTGGAGCGTCTGATCGATGCAACGCGTGAGATTCAAACCGCGTTCCCCGAGATCACGATGATCGGAACGGGCTACAGCTATCTGCGCGAGCTTGCTCCCTACGTCGCGGCAGGCGCGCTCCACGAGGGCGCCGCATCCATGATCGGCTTCGGCAGAATGGCGTTCGCCTACGACACCTTCGCCCGTGATATGATCGAAGGCAATTTCAACCCCTCCAAGGTCTGCATCGCTTGCAGTAAATGCGCGGAGATCAAGCGCCTCAGTCAGCATACGGGCTGTCCGATCCGCGACCAGGAGATCTATCTGCCCATCTACAGAGAACATTGCATGAAAGGACGGAAGAACACCCCATGACCGAACAGTACGCGATCCTCGCCGCTTATTACGATCGGATCATGGAGGACATCGACTACGGCGCGTGGTGTGACTTCTACGAGGCGTGCTTCGCCGAAAACGGGATCGCGCCCAAAAGGATCCTCGACCTCGCGTGCGGTACGGGAAGCATCACCGTTCCGCTTGCCAAAAGAGGGTACGCGCTGACGGGTCTGGACCTTTCCGCCGAAATGCTTTCTCTCGCGCAGGAGAAATGCGACGGGGAAAAAGTCAAGGTTCGCCTTTCGGAGCAGAATATCGCGCAGTTTCAGGCGGGCAACGGCTTTGATGCCGTGATCTGCAGCTTTGACGGGATCAACTATCTGACCTCCGCCAGAGACGTGCAATCCTGCTTTGCCTGCGTCAGCGAGGCGCTCTCCGAGAACGGCGTTTTCATCTTCGACGTCAGCACGCCCTACAAGTACGAGCATATCATCGCGGACAACGCATTCGTTTACGAATACGACGATCTCTTCCTCTCGTGGCAGAATTATTTCGATAAAAAGAGCGGACTCTGCGATTTTTATCTCACCTTCTTCATCAAAAACGAAAAAAATACCTGGCAACGCTTCGACGAAACGCAATGTCAGCGTAAATATACGCGCGAGCGTCTCGAAAAAATGCTCGCCGCCGCCGGACTCACCGTCGTCAGAACGGTTTCCGACACGGATTTTTCCCCTCTCACAGACGAATCCGACCGCTGCTTCTTCATCTGCAAGCGCGCGACGCCCGCTTGATTCCGCCCGCCTGCCGATGCTTTCCCAAAACAAGCAGCGCAAAACGGCGAGGATCCCGTTTGCATAAGATCTCACCGCAGAAGGATGACAACGTCTGCAAAACAAAATTTATTCCCAAAGGAAGTTACAACCGAAATGAAAGAAAACAACGTTCTTCGCGCCATGACGAGAGACGGTGCCGCCCGCATCATCGTCATGGATTCCACCGACATCGTCAATACCGCGATCCGCTACCACCATACCGCTCCCACCGCCTCCGCGGCGCTCGGACGCGTCATGACGGCAGCTTCGCTCATGGGCACCATGCTCAAAGAAAAAAATGATAAGCTTACGCTCAAATTCAAGGGCGACGGCATCGCGGGAAGCGTGCTTGCCGTTTCCGACTATAAGGGCAACGTCAAGGGCTATATTCAGAATCCCGACGCGCACCTTCCCCTGAAGCCCAACGGCAAGCTGGACGTCGGCGGCATCATCGGCAAGGGCGAGCTCTGCGTGATCCGCGATACGGGCATCGGCGATCCGCAATCCGGATTTGCCGAGATCACGACGGGCGAAATCGCCGAGGATATCTGCGCATACTTTGCGCAGAGCGAACAGATCCCCACCGTTTGCTCGCTCGGCGTTCTCGTGGATACCGACCTCTCCTGCCGCGCCGCAGGCGGTATCATGATCCAGCTCCTTCCCTTCGCGGACGAGGAGACCATCTCCGCGCTGGAGAAGAACCTTCCCCTCATGACCAACGTTTCCGCCATGTTTGAGGCGGGCATGACGCCCGAAAGCGTTATGGCGTATATCCTGCAAGGCATCGAATACGACCTCTTCGACGATTTTCTCGCGGAATACACCTGTGACTGCGACAGAGGCAGACTCCTCGATGCGCTCTCCTGCTTCTCCGATAAAGAGCTGGACGAGACCTTTGCCGAATTGGAAAAGATCGAGGTCTGCTGCCGCTTCTGTGACAAAAAATATTACTTCACCCGTAAGGATATTGAAAAAAACAGAAAATAACATACAGAAAGGAATCTCATCATGAAAAAGATCAAAGTTGCCCTTCTTGGCTGCGGCGACAGAGGCTGCATCTACGCAGACTACTCTCTCCGCAACCCCGACGACATGGAGATCGTAGCCGTCGTTGACAACGTTCCGCTGAAAAAGGAAACCGCGCGCGTACGCTATTCTCTCCCCGAAAGCATGGCGTTTGACAGCGTAGAAGACTTTATCAAAGCAGGTGTTGTCTGCGATATCGTTATCGACGCAACCATGGACCGCGCGCATTATCCCACCGCCATGGCACTCCTGAACGCAAAATACAACGTTCTTCTGGAAAAGCCCGTTTGCCCCACCAAGGAGGAGCTTCTTGACATTCAGAAGGCGGCTCACGACAACGGATGCAAGGTCATCGTATGCCACGTTCTCCGCTACACCCCCTTCTATTCCGCAGTGAAAAAGGTTCTCGCGGAAGGCAGAATCGGCAGAGTACGCAGCCTTATGCTGACCGAGCACGTCGGCATGGCGCACTTCATCGACTCCTTCGTCCGCGGCAAATGGAACAACGAGGAGGAGTGCGGCTCCGGTCTGCTTCTCGCGAAATGCTGTCACGATATGGACCTGATCTGCTGGCTCAACAACGAAACCCGTCCGAAATTCGTCACGAGCATGGGCTTCCGTGAAAACTTCACGCTCGACAAGGCTCCCGAAGGCGCGACCGCGCTCTGCTTCGACTGTCCTCACGAAAAGACCTGCAACTATTCCGCCGTCAAGATCCACCTCGACCGCGATACCATGCCCTTCCAGACCTGGGCGGGCATCGGCAAGCCGATCGACACGATCACCAGAGAAGAAAAGATCGAATACATGAAGCGCTCCGCTTACGGCAAATGCGCTTACAACACGGGCGGTGACATCGTGGACAACCAGAACGTCATCGTTGCCTTTGAAAACGGCGCGATGGGTACGCTGAACCTCGTCGGTGCTTGTGCGAAGGCAGAACGCTTCCTTCACATCGTCGGCACCAACGGCGAGATCGAAGGCGTTTTCGAGCATAACGAATTCACCCTCCGCGTATTCACCAGAGAAGGCAGACGCTACTTCTACGATACCGAAACCGTGGATACCAAAGAAGGCGCCGAAAACGGCAAGCACGGCGGCGGCGACAACGAGATCATGAAGCACCTCGTCGAATATCTCCGCACGGGCGTTCCCTCCCTCTCCCTGACCTCCATCGACGACTCCATTGAGGGTCACCTCTGCGTTTACGCCGCAGAAACCGCGCGTAAGGAAGGCAGAACCGTTGACCTCGCGGAGTTCCGCGCGTAACATACAGAACAACATCCGATTCATCAGTGTAATGAAAAAAATCCACTCCATGACTTTTCGTCATGGAGTGGATTTTTCATATCATTCGAAAACGCAATCAGCCTGCGTAAGAAGTTGCCTCAGCAGCCAGAGATTCGGAAATAGAAATGGAGTTGGAAATAGAAACGGATTCGTTATATTCATCCTGAATATAAGAGGTATATCCGTTCAAAGCTTCGGGACTTACACCGAAGAGGATGTAGTCGATTTCTACGCTGGCGCCTTCAACAATATTGGCGCGGGTATCAAAGTTTGCAAAGCCTGCTTTGTTGGCAGAACCGCCGTACGCACCGAGCACGAAGAACTGAATCGCGGAAACCTCTTGTGTTCCCAACCAATTCCAGTTGTTGGAAGTAATAGAGCCTCCGTTTTCTACGTATGAAAGCATAGCACCGTAGGATGCCGCGTTAGCATCATCACGAGAATTCATTCTTCCCATAGCAGCAAGGAATTGTATATCGTAAGTATACACACCGTATTCCTCGGATGCTTCACAGGTAAGTCTGTGATTGCCTGCGTTGCAATCCTCAATCGTGGGCGTTCCGCCCTGGAGATACATACCGGAAGCAAGCATCGTTGTCGCATACATAGAACCAGGTTTGTTCCAACGGAAGGATATAACATTGTTGGCAGAATTATTCTTCATTCGGAATCGGATATATCCCTTATCCTTCAGGAGCTGATCCTCAAAATCGTAGGTGATGAGGTTTTCGAAGCAAAGCGCATAGGAGTTAATAGCGTAACTTCCGTTCAGCGTTTCTTTGTTCTCCCCATCGAGAACGATTTCGGGATGATCCTTGAGAGCAGTGACAATAATAGAATCCGCGGTATAATCAACGCTGATAAAGGAACCGTCATAAGTAAGATTATAAACAAGATATTCGTGAGACGTCATACCGAGCGACTCGCCCTTAGATGCCATACCAAAGTCAAAACGGGCAAAAACAGGAGGAAGTGTCGTTTCTTCAATGGGATCACCGAAGGTAAAGGTATCCGCGTCATCCGAGCTGACCGCACCGCAAGCGCAGGACTTATAATAGATAGCCGCACTTTCCGTGGTCGCCGGGGCTTTCAAAGCTGTGAAAATTGCATTTTCAATTTCAAATTTGTGTCCCAAAGCGGGAGTGATTACATTTTCGCAAACCGTACAGATCTGATCTTCCGTGCAAGTCGCTTCCTCACCGGGAGTGTGGGGCAAAGCAGGTGTCACCTCTCCATTACATACCGTACAAAGCTGTGCGGACTCGCAGGTAGCTACCGCGCCGGGCTTGTGACCCAATGCGGACTTCAATATCGCATCGCATTCCGTACAATTCTGCGTGGTCGTGCAGGTAGGAGCCGCGCCGGGTGTATGTCCATTTGCCGCCGCCAATACCGCCTTACATACCGTACAATTCTGCGTAGTCGTGCAGGTTGCTGCCGCGCCGGGTGTATGTCCATTTGCCGCCGCCAATACCGCCTTACATACCGTACAATTCTGCGTAGTCGTGCAGGTTGCTGCCGCGCCGGGTGTATGTCCGCTTGCAGCTACCAATACCACATTACATACCGTACAATTCTGAGTGGTCGTACAGGTTGCCGCTGCTCCAGCCTTATGACCGAGAGAGCTTACCAATACCGCCTTACATACCGTACAGCTCTGAGAAGTTGTGCAGGTTGCAGCCGCCCCTGCCTTATGACCAAGAGCTTTTGCCAATTCTGCATTGCATACCGTACAATTCTGCGCGGTCGTACAGGTCGCAGCTGCGCCTGCTTTATGACCGAGAGCCTTTGCCAATTCTACGTTGCATACAACACAATTCTGCGCAGTCGTACAAGTTGCCGCCACACCGGGAATATGTCCGTTTGCGCTTTTCAAAATTTCACCGCAAACCGTGCAATCGGAAGATTCTGTGCAAGTCGCGTTTGCGCCGGGCTTGTGACCGAGCGCAGCGACCAACGTCACATTACATACCGTACAATTTTGCGTGGTGGTACAGGTTGCCGCCGCGCCGGGTGTATGACCCTTTGCCGCCACCAATACCGCGTTACATACCGTGCAGTTCTGTGCAGTCGTACAGGTTGCTGCAGCGCCCGCTTTGTGACCGATCGCCGCTACAAGCTCTGTATGACATACGGTACAATTCTGGGCGGTTGTACAAGTTGCCGCCGCGCCAGCCTTGTGACCAAGTGCCTTTTTCAATTCCGCATTACATACCGTGCAGCTCTGCGCAGTCGTGCAGGTTGCAGCCGCACCGGGGATATGACCCTTCGCCGCCGCCAATTCTACATTACATACCGTGCAGGTCTGAGCAGCCGTACAGGTTGCAGCCGCACCGGGCACGTGACCCTTTGCCACTGCCAATACCGCATCACATTCCGTACAGATCTGCGCTGTCGTACAAGTTGCCGCGTCTCCGGGCGTATGACCCTTCGCTACAATCGTCTGCGTTTCCGTCTCTCCGCATTCGCAGGTTCTTGTCTGTTCGCCTACTGAAGTACAAGTGGCAGCTTTCGTCGTTGTCCATTCGCCAAAGGCGTGCTTGTGGGTCGAATTATCACAAGAAGCCATTGCAAGACAGAGCAAAACAGAAAGACAAAGCAAAATGCAAATTTTCAGTGTTTTCTTCATGTCTGTTCTCCTTTGATGTTTTTATTTTTACTACATAATTTTGATTATGTGGTATGATATTAGCAGGCATTTTTTGCGCCATTTTTTATCTTTCTGTAAAAAAAGCGCTGCTTTTTTGTGCACAAAAACAATAACCGTAGACAAACAATGGAAAAAACATGATTTCATTTCTATGTATTGCTTGTTCAGAAAACGATATCATCCTATTGACAATTCAAATTTGCGATGTTATAATACGATTGTTGCTTCATTTACCACATAATCAAAATTATGTGGTATGCGTTAGCATCGTAAAAATCCCAATTTTTCGATTTGCCGTCTGTGTGCCTCACCGCTTTCCATCGTATAGATTCGCGTTGTATTGATATTGGTATGCCCAAGAATGTCGGCAAGCTTCACAATATCCTTTTGTATCTTGTAATACGTGCGCGCAAACAGATGCCGAAGATTATGCGGAAAAACCTTCCCTTCCGGAACGCCCGCAATGATACAAAGCTTTTTCATTTCTGCCCAAATATTGGATCGATCGAGAGGTCTGCCGTTTTTTGTAACGAAAACGGGACCTCTTTTTATTTTTTTCTTGTTGACATAGATTCGTAAAATCTTACAAAGCCGACTCGGCAAAAAAATCCTTCTGCGCTTTCCCTTGCAGTCGATATCGGCAATTCCTCGTCCAATGGCAGACACCGTAATATACGAAAGCTCAGAAACACGGATCCCCGTAGAACAGATCGTTTGCAAAACGAGAGACAACCGTTCGTTTTTTGTTCTGATCGCACTCTCCACAAGCCTCTCGTATTCATTTTTGGAAAGCTCTTTTTCTTCAGAGGAAAAAATATTTTTTTGAATTTTCAAGTTTTTTACTTTCAAATCTTGTCTTCCGAGAAACTTAAAAAAACCGTTCAAAGAAGAAAGCGCCGCATTCACACTTGTCGGCGCGTACTGTTGACATAAATATTCCTTATATGCAAGAACATCCTCCTTCGACGGTTCGTGTCCGTCCAGAAATTGCAAAAAGCATCTGACGTCCCGTGCATATTTTTCGATCGTTGCGCCTGCCCTTTCTTCTTTTTTTAAATATTGACGAAATGCTTCGAGTTGTTCCTTCATGCTATCTTCCTTCCTTATTTCAATCGTATAATTATAATATAACATGTAGTATAACACGAAACTTCTTTCAAAATTCATACTAAAATAAAAACGCTCTCACGTTTTGAGAGCGTTTTCATTCAAATATACTTTCAGATATCAGCCTTCCAGAGACCGTGGAGATTACAGTAAGCGTATACGGCAAGGGGCTTTTCGTCTGCGAGAGCGAAGCTGACGGCGGGCGCTTTGCCGACTTCAAGGTTCTTGCGCTGACCGCCCTTGTCCGTCTGGAGATATACCCAGAGAATGCTGTGTTCTTCGATCATGGGATGCTCCACGGAGCCAACCTCAACGTTTACGACGTTGCCGTCAACCTTGACGACGGGAATGTGCTTTTCGTGGCTTGCTTCGACCGTACCGGGCTCCAGCTTCGTCATTTTCTTGCCGCAGCACATCATGGGAACGCCTGCATCATGGATCATACCGATCAAATTGCCGCAATGCTCGCAAATATAAAATTTCTGATTACTCATATATAAATCCTCCGATTTTTATTTTATTGTTTGATGATTTGTTATAGGATCGTGAGCCTCGCTCACGGTTCTTATGCTTCTATTATACTCTTTTTTAAGAAAAGTTCTGTGACTTTGTCACATTATTTACCGATTGTTAAAAATTTTTCCGCAAAATGCGCGGCAACCGCGCCGTCCGAAACCGCGGTCACGACCTGGCGCAATTCCTTCGTGCGTACGTCGCCGACGGCAAATACGCCGGGGATCGCCGTTTTCGTCGTTTCGTCGGCAATGATGTAGCCCGCTTCGTCCAGTGCAAGCTCTCCGAACAGCTCCGTCGCGGGCTTTCTGCCGATGCTGACGAACAAGCCGTCCAAGCGAAGCTCCTTTTCTTCTGCCGTTTTCAAATTCTTGATTTTCGCGCCGACGATCCTGCCGTCCACGATATAATCGGAAACCGCGCTGTCCCAGATGAATTCCACGTTTTCCGCCTTCATCAGCGGCTCGTGATAGATCTTCGTCGCACGAAGCGTATCTCTGCGATGGATGACGTAGACCTTCTCGGCGAGATGGGAAAGATAGAGCGCGTCCGAAACTGCGGAGTTTCCGCCGCCGACGACCGCGACCGTTTTATTTTTGTAAAATCTGCCGTCGCAATGCGCGCAGTAGTGAAGCCCTCTGCCGATCAGCTTTTCCTCGCCGGGAATGCCGAGCTCTCTCGGGTTCGCGCCTGTCGCAATGACAATCGTACGGGCAAAATATTCTCCGCCCATCGCGCCCGCGACTTTCTTGATCTCCGGAGTCAGCTCTACGGAAATGACCTCGTCGTATTCGGTTTTCGTGCCGAAGCGCTCCGCGCCCGCCTGCATCTGCATACCGAGCGTAAAGCCGTCAATGCCCTCGTTGAAGCCGGGGTAATTGTCGATGATATCCGTCAGAGTCATCTGACCGCCCACGGACATTTTTTCGATCACGAGCGTATCGAGTCCCGCGCGGGAAGCGTAAAGCGCCGCCGCATAGCCTGCGGGACCGCCGCCGATCACGATCATATCGTAAATATGTGTCATCATAATCTCCATTCCGCCGCCGAAGCGGCATCGATCCAATACGTATGTTTCACCGACCGTTCCTTGCACATCTCATAAGCTGAATTTTTTCATCCTCATTGACTTCCGCCCCGAATCATATTATAATAAAAATAAGAATGAAGCATTTTCAAGGAGGACGTCATGGAACAGACGGCATTATCTCAATTATTTGAAAAAACCTTTCCCTTCTGGAATCAGATGTCAAGCATCGACAAGGAAACCTTTCTTCGCTCCTCGTATCAGACGCGGTTTGCCAAAGGAACGAATATTCACGACGGCAACGAATGCACGGGCGTGATCCTCGTCAAATCGGGCAGTCTGCGTCTTTATCTGCTTTCCGAGGACGGAAAGGAGATCACACTGAAGCGAATCTTCGCGGGCGATCTCTGTATGCTCTCCGCCTCCTGCGTGTTCAGCACGATCACCTTTGATATTTTTATCGACTCCGAGGAAAACAGCGAATGCATCGTCATCGGCGGATGCGCCTACGAGGATCTCACGCGCCGTATGCCCGAGGCGAAGATCTTCACGCTGGAAAGCGCGCTTGCCGTTTTTTCCGACATCATGTGGGCAATGCAGCAAATCCTCTTTATGAGCATGGATAAAAGGCTCGCCATCTTCCTTCTGGATGAAATCGCCAAAACGGGAAGGGATACCGTAAAACTGACGCACGAGCAGATCGCCAAATATATGGGATCTGCCCGTGAGGTGGTTTCCAGAATGTTAAAATATTTTTCCACGGAAGGCATCATTTCCGCCTCCCGCGGGGAAGGCATCCGCATTCTCGACAAGAAGCGGCTCCGCGAATTAGCCCTCTAACATCGCGAGAATCTGCGCCTTGGGGCGAGCGCCGGAGGTCTGACGGATAATTTCGCCGTTCTTCATCACAACGAGAGTCGGGATGCTGTATACGCCGAACTTCATCGCAAGATCTTCTTCCTCGTCCACGTTGATCTTGCCGACGATCACGTCGGGTCTTTCCTCCGCGATCTCGTGCAGGATGGGAGCTACCATGCGGCAGGGACCGCACCAATCCGCGTAGAAATCGAGCAGAACGAGCTTATCGCTGTTTTTTACTTCTTCAAAATTATTTTTATTGATCATCTGTACTGACATTGTAATCTCTCCTTTTCGGTGTTGTTATTTTACGTTTACAGTATACACTATTTTAGTGTCTGTTTCTGTGATTTAATCACATTGTATGAAAAATTTTTCAAAAAAGACAGGGCTTCAACAAACGCTTTCAATCGGCATTTGTTGAAGCCCTATTCACTGATTAAACAATTTGATACGGTTCCGACAATACGCGGAGCTTGGTCTCCAATCGAACACGGTACATATGAATTTCAAAAGGGTTTACCGTCACAATCGGCAGAAGAAAATCCGAAATCGAAGGATTACTACGCAGAATTTGTTCGCAATAGAAAAGATCTCCGCAAGACGGAAAATTCCCTTCGTTGCCATGACTGTGGATCATACCGACCATCCGAACGCCTTCCTCTGCCCATTCTTCTAAAATCCCATTGATTTTTTCATAATCGGGTGTATAGGCATCCTCGGAGGAAATCCCCGAAGTATCAAAATAAAATTTCGAAATCCGCCCGTCCGAACACGCCCCCAGAACACCGCCGCATTCGGGCTTTCTCGTGCCGAGCGCGGAGCGGATTTCATCAAAGACGTTTTGATGGATGTAAACCATGCTTATCGGTCACAGCCGCCGTTCTTCAAGCAGTAATTTTCCCAGGTATATTCACCGATATAATTGAAATGACCGTAACGGGAAAGATTGTACTTCGTGCAAAGATCGTTGTCAACGTCGCAATAATAGCATTTGGAGAAGCTGCCGGGGACGAGCTTTACAACGGGAGTTGCTTTTTGGGTGGTGTTTTTGATTTCGTTTGTGTTTTTCATAAGCAAAAGTCCTTTCTTTTTATAGTTTTTAAAATTAAATTCAGTAATGAAATTATTACCAATTTTTATCTTCATAAGGTGTATCTTCGATGCCGTCCGCTTTCAACTTCGCAACCATACGGTCAAGCTTACCTCTCCAAAGACTCTTGAACCAATGGGTATTGCCAAACCATTTTACAAGCGTAGGGCTGACCGTATAATACGCGCGGATAAACGATCTGCCATACCATGTGGAGCCAAGAGTGTTGTCCCGATAACGGCGAAGAGCCCATACCTGCGGACAATCATAAGAGCCGTAGACACAAGTTGCAACATAACAGCCATTGGAAGATTGTTGTGTTCCCGAAGACTCATTGTTATCAGAGGAATTTTGAGCAGATTTTGGTGTCTCCGGTTTGATCAATTGCCAATTGTCCCCCCAATCGTCTTGCCCCATGTCCATATCTTCAAGCATTGCAGTAACCAATACTTCTCCATCGGCAAAAACATGTATTTTTTGCATAAATTCATCTTTAACAAACAAAAACTCGCTGTCAATATCTTCCGTTTCTATTTCGCCGTTCTGAATAATAAACCGTTGAAGCGTTTTATTATTTTTTATTATTGATATGATAGAAAAGGGCGTACCGCCGACATGCACCGATAATGCATCATCCACACCTTCAAATTCCATATCCTTAGAAACTTTTTTACCTGCAAAATAAATATGACCATCGCCCGTAATACCGGCAACACAAGGTGCCTCTGCAGAAATATCAATAATATTTCTCCAATTTGACAATTTCGATGCCAATTCCGATTCTGTCGTTACAACGGTGCCGTCATTTTTCAAGCCTATCAAAGATTGCGCACTACTACCATTGAAAATATGCTCAATATCGGTCCACGTTGAAATGATATCTTTGATTGCGGTATCATTTCCGCAAACAACTACCGTTCCATCTTTTCGAACGCCTGCGCTAAGAGCGCGCTGAGCGCAAACTTCAACAATATCCCGCCAATTTTGAACTTCGCATTGTCCATCATCATTGCATCCGTATGCAACGACTTGTCCGTTATCCAAAAGTCCTAACACATGTTCTTCCGTGCTATCTGCTTTCACAATCAATTTTACGTTATCAGGCCATTTGGAAGGATGTAATCCTTCGGCAACATAACTATCCGACAGAGGAAGTTGACCTGCAAAATAAACGGCACCCTCATGAGAAAGTCCAAGAGTTGCACCCGCAGTACAAATAACAGATTTTATATTTACCCAATCATCAACATCACACTGTCCACATGTATTTGAGCCGCAAGCCCTAACAGTTCCATCATACATAACGACAGCGCCGTGACCAAAACCGCAAGAAACCCTTTGCTTCAAATAATCGTATTTCTCTTTATATTCCCATGCGATTCCGGATTTATATAAATGAGTTTGTTGGATATCCACATGATAAGGAAGCATTTCATAAAGCCTAAATGTTCCGACTACCTCACCTGATTTTTGATTAAACACAAGAACAGCTCCGTTTTTTTTGACAAAAACATCTATTGTTTCAGAATGAAGATTCAAGACCGTATCCTTTATGGGCTCCATAGTACGAATGCCATTATCTCCTGTCATATATATACGATCTTTCGTATAACCGCTGGCAACCTTTCTTGCGCAAACAATATCAAGAATACCTCTCCATTGGCTTACCTGTGCCAAACCATGATCTTCGCTTCCGAAATGCATTACTGTTCCATTCGTTTTCAATATCAGGAAATACTCCACATGAAACTCTACCCGCATGATCTCATTACCGATAACATCAATACAAACAGGCGTTTCATGATTATAGTCTGTAATGTAAACTTTATCGTCTTCTGTGACGATTACAGTATCATTCATTCCGCAATACAATTTTTTAACACCCGAAATATTACTCAGATTCAAGGAGCCACCGTCATTCTTGCCGCAATAAACCAATGATCCATCGTTACATATCGCAATCGTATGATAGAGAGCTGCATATATATTTTTAACATTCTTCCAATTTTCCACGTTACACTGACCTTCATCATTAAAGCCACATGCAACAACCGTACCATCGCTTCTTAAACCTATATTGTGAAATGCACCGCAAGCAATATCAACAACACCACTGAATTTTTCGATGCCCTCGCCCGGAATCCTTTTATCGTCCTCAAAAACCTCGCCTTTCGTCGCCAATGCAGTTCCATCTCTTCTCAAACCAAGAGTATGAAAAGAACCGCATTTTATTTTTATAATGTCTGCCCAATCAGATACCTCGCATTGGTTTGCATTGTTCCCACCGTAAGCCTTTACAGTACCATCATCCAACAAACCGGCAACGTGATACCAACCGCAATCAAGCCTATCTCTAATGAATCCATATTTTCCATGGTGTCTTTGCGTTTCTGTCATTACTTCAGTCCCCCTTTTGTTTAAATTTTCACCATACAACCCTTGCTTACCATATAATTGGTATATCATGATTATATACGATTATTTTTGGTATGTCAAGATATACAAGCGAAAAAATACTAAAATTATAGTAAAAAAACAAAAACATACCGAGGATTTGTTATATGAAAAATCGAATCAAAGATCTACGCGAAGACGCCGATATGCGTCAAATCGACCTTGCCAACGCAGTCGGCATCGATCAAAGAACCATTTCAAATTATGAAACGGGGAAAACCTATCCCGATAGCTTTGCGCTCATCAAGCTTGCGGATTATTTTAAGGTTTCCATTGATTACCTTGTCGGAAGGACGGACTATAATACTTTTATAAAAGAAGATCAAGAGTTCTTAATAAAACAGATTATTGAGGAAAGCGCAAAACTTCAAGAATCTTTACACCGCTTTATCAATCAAACGTAAAATTCCATATAAAATATCCGAAGCAAAGGTTTTACAAGCAATTGATTCGGATATTTTATCATATTTCAGATGATTTAGTTTTCTTTACGAAACCGATTCCACACGTTCTCAAACCACTGGTCACTTTCGGGAAGCGCTCTTACAGGCTCAAAAAACGACTTTACGGTAAGATCATGTCCGAGCGCCGTATTCTGCACGAATGCGGCGTGCGCCGTATCAATTTCGGGAACTGCCGAAAGCAGATCGCCGTCACCGTCCCGCACAAGCAGATATGAGCCGCGGCTCTTGCCGCCGTCGGCGATATAATCAAGGATGGCGCCGAAATAAACGAGCTGCGTCTGCAAAATATCGCGGTTGATCATGGCATCCGTCATGCAAGAGGCATCCCGCAATCGGTAATCCTTTTCAAAACGCAGAAGTTCCTCTCTGCACTCGTCAAACGCAAGTCGGAGCTTGTCTTCATTGCGAAGGAAAGCCGCGCACGCGGACATCCGCTTGCCCATCTCCTCACGGCGAGAAAGGATCTCGTTTCTCGACAGATCGCCGCCCGTCATACCGCAGAGAATTTTGATCTCATCTGTAATATCGGAAAGCACAGCCTCGCTCGGCAGAGCGAAGGCTTTTTTCTTTTTGGCAATCGCAATCGCGGCAAACAGGCTGCCCGTCTGTGTGGAATTGAGCGCCGAGCCGCCCGGACGGTAAACGCCAAAGGTGCCCGCGCATTCGCCGACCGCATAGAAATTCTCCAGCGAAACGCTCTCTCTCGTGTTTTTCACGGCAAGCCCGCCGTTGCAGTGTTGGGCACAGACGGCGATCTCCAATCGTTCCGTATACAGATCAATACCGTGGGAGGCGTAAAGATCAATGGCGGGACGGTTCATCTTTTCCAGACGCTCGATCGGTGTCGGCAGAAGCGCGTTCGAATTCGTCAGATATTCTCTTGCCTTTTCAGAGAGCTTTTCGACGCGCAGAGCGCCGTTATCATCCACGGCAGAGGGATTTCTGCGGTAATCCAGAAAGACGCGCCTGCCCCTTTGCTTTTCGCGGAACACGGCAAGGTCCACGCGGGAGGAACCGCCCGCAACGGTCTTTTTCGGGTCAAAGGGCCATTCGTAGCCCTTGGAGAAGATCGCGTGGAGCATTTCTTCATCGCTTTCAAACGCTTCGCGAAGAAATTCCCTTTCGTCCTCTCCGTTTTCATCCGTGGAAATATAACGCGGCAAAACCTGCTGATACGTTCCCGAAAGATTCCAACGGAAATCCACGGAGGCGAGTCCGTACTGCGATTCCGTCAGATTCGCGCCGAGAGCGCCCGCCGCAAACGCCGCGCCCATGGAACAGGTCTGGCTCGGCGGATAGACGGTATCCGCGTAAATCGCAGAAGGTCCGCCGACCGCGTAAACGACAGCGCCCGCAGAAAACAGACAAAGCCCCATCGGGTTTTCCCCGTTCGCTTCCAAAGGACAAAGCGTCAGCAAGCCCTTTGCCTCGCCGTTTTCCGTCAATATGCGAATCACGCGATGGCGGTCATAGACGGGAATCCCCTTGGCAAATACCGTCCGCTCCAGAGCCTCGGTCATATATTTCGACGTCAGAGGACCGCAGGAGGTCGCTCTGGTCGTTTCGTCGTGGTCGGTCTTATAGCCGACGTATTCGCCGTATTCGTTCATCGGAAACGGAACGCCGAGCCCGACGAGCTTAAAAAAGCCCCTTGCGGAAAGCGCCGCATCCGTCAGCGCGATATCGCCGTGCATGGAGCCGCCGCGCATGAGCGCTTTCGCCATATCGTAAACGCTGTCCTTCACACCGCCCGAAAGATTGAGCTTATAGTAGGTTTGCTTATCCGAGCCGGTGTTTCTCGACGTTCCCATCATTCTGCCCTCCGTGATGATGAGCACGTCCGTCACGCCGAGAGAATAGAGAGAATCCGCCGCATTATAGCCCGCGGCACCCGTACCGACGACCGCGGCGGAGGTCGTAAAATGCGGTATTTTCCAACCGCCGACAGAAATATAGTTCATAAAAAGTCCTTTCCGAAGCGTTTGCTTCTTTCTACTTCGGGGAAAATATCCGTCTTTCAGGACTGATCACGGTTCAAATCAAGACTGAACCCCGCACAGTTTTCTCACCCCCCAAAAAAGCTGCTGAATTTTTATCAAAATCATTCCTCCTCCCAAATAACCGAAGACATAACACCGATTCTTGTATGTTTCAGATAAAGAAAGGTATATGTCCTGCCTCTTTTCACATCCTTCATATCAGCGAGAACCAAAACCACTTCTTTTCCCGTCGTAACGTCACGAACAACGGGATATTCATACGTGCGGTATTTCGTGCGTCTTTCCCGGATATCAACAACCTCGGCGGTCGTCGTTTCACAGGAATTTTTCTTCATATAAGCAAAATAATCTTTCATAGAGATATGAAAGCTATACAAGGCTTTCACGGTCAGACATACTGCCAAAATTACCACCAGCGGCATCATAAACTGTGTAATATCCGTCAATACCTTGGGTATCACCCCCGATGCCACAAGCCCCCACAGAACAACTGCCAGCAATATTCCCATCAAATCCTCAAGTATTTTTGCTTTTAACGATTCATACAGTTTATGTTTCATAACGCCCTCTTTTCTGTAAATCCGTATTCAAATACGCAAAAAGGCGATACGGGAGTATCGCCTTTGATTGTGTACATTACAACGTACGGATATGGAATCCGCCGTCTATATTGATGACCTCGCCCGTGGAATAAGGAAGCGCGCCCGATGCCAGCGCACAAACCGCCTTGGCAATATCCTCGGGAACGCCCATACGGGCAATCGGAAGCAAGCCTTCCGCAATCAGTTTTTCATATTTTTCGGTCACGGTCGCCGTCATATCCGTGCGGATAATGCCCGGCCGGATCTCGTAAACGTTGATGCCATATTCTGCAAGACGGACGGCAAAAAGCTCCGTCGCCATCGCAAGTCCCGCCTTGGAAATGCAGTATTCGCCTCGGCTTACGCTTGCGGTATAGGCAGACATGGAGGTCACGTTCACGATCGCCTCACCGCAACGGTTTTCGATCATTTTGTTTGCCGCGTACTGCGTCAGGAAAAACGTGCCTTTCAGATTGATGTCAAGAAGCCGATCCATGCTCTCCTCGTCCATTTCCAGAATATCACGGCGAACGAGGGGTGCAACCCCCGCATTATTGACGAGGATATCCAATCTGCCAAAGAGTCTGAACGCCGTATCCACGAGATTTTTTCTTGCCGTATCCGAGGAAATATCCGTCGGCACGTAGACCGACTCGGGGGAGATCGCCTTCAGCTCGGAAATATAATCCGCCGCCTTTTCTTCATCCGCGCGCGCCGCCGCAATCACAATAAAACCGTCTGCGGCAAGCTTCAGGGAAATCGCCCTGCCGATGCCTCTGGAAGCGCCCGTTACAATCGCTGTTTTTTTCATATACGTATCCATTCCTTTACGTTATCAATCGGACTGCGCGCCGAAAAGACGGTCGAGAACCTGAACGTAGCCGTCGTTTCCGTCTCTCAGACAACCGTTCACGCGCGTAATGGTGGCGGTGCTGAGTCCCGTCTGTTCCACAATATCCGCGTATTTCGCGCCATCGGAGATCAATTTCGCCGCGAAAAGCCGCTTTGACATTTCGCGAAGCTCCGTTTTCGTACAAAGATCACCAAAGAAATTTTCGCAATCCTCCTTGGTGCGAAGCGTCAGAATCCCTTCAAAGAGGAGATCAATTTTTTCGTCTGCCGCTTTTTTACCCATAACCATCACCTTCTTCGTATATATGTTAACATCATAACATACAATAGCGAAAAATGCAAGGACTTTTCAACAAATTTAATTTTATACGATATTCAGCCTGCTTTTGTTTGATTTTGGTCTGTATTCAAACAAAAAGCAGGCTGTAAAATCATTTATTTAAAGGGTGTCACGCCGTCCTCGCGGTATACCGCCGTACGGCAAACGGAATAGTCGTCGCGCTCGCCCGGAACGCCCAATTTTCCCGTGAGAAATTCGATCACGTATTTGGGATTGACGAAGTTCGCGTCGTCACAGCAAAGCTTCACGCGAAGCGCGAGCTCGCCGTTTTCCTCCGTGACGGAGAGGACCTTGACGAAGGGGGAAACGTCCAGCGTTCTCGTGCCGATCTTCGTCGTTTTTTCGATCACGATCGGCTCGTTCAGCGCGGACTTCACGCGCTCCACGTACGTTTCGGCGTTGGCGATCTCCAGACGGATCTCGTAATCCGCCCATCCGATGTCGTGGAATTTGGAGGTCGGCTCGTACGCCTCGATCGCGCGCAGACCGTCGGGAAAGACGGAATTGAGCGTCGCGCAGATCACTTCACCGGGAACCGCCTCCGTGATCTTGAAATCCATGAATTCGCAAAGACTCGCCGTTCCGACGGAGAGCGGTACGGAAAAGACCGTTTTCGGGTGCGGGTTGAAGCCCTTCGTATACCAGATCGGAAGCTTGGAGCGCAGGAATGCGGATTTGACCGTGCGGTTCAGATCCAGATGAGAAATAAATTTCAGACTTCCCGTTTTGGAAAATTTCACTCTTATTTTTTGAGGCCCGGACAACATGAGCGTTCACCTCCCAGTCGATTTGCGCCGCATCCGTTGCAGGTCTCGCGGCAATTTTTCGTCGTCGTTTCCGCATAAGCGCGGTGGCGCTCGCGTAAAAAGAATTCCTTGGTCACGCCGATGTCGATATGATCCCAGGGCAGAAGCTCGTCCTCACCGAACGCGCGGTTTGCGTAGAAGGAAGGATCCACGCCCGCGGCTTCAAACGCCTTCAGCCATTCTTCGTAATTGAAATGCTCGTCCCAGCCGTCGAAGCGGAGTCCTCGCTTGTGCGCCTCCATGAGCGCGGCGTTCAGCTTTCTGTCGCCTCTTGCGAAAACCGCCTCAATGCGGCTGACCTTGGCATCGTGGTAATTGTATTTGATCTTTCTGTCCTTGATCTTGCCGTCCAGATATTTCTGTCTTGCCAGAAGCTCATCCATATCGCACTGCGCCTCCCATTGGAAGGGTGTGAAGGGCTTCGGAATGAAGCACGCCGTCGAGAGCGTCACGCCGGGCGCCTTCTTGGGACGGTTGGGCGTATGATAAAATTCGTCGATAACGCTTTCCGCAAGCTCCTTGATGCCGTCAAGGTCCTCGTAGGTCTCCGTGGGAAGCCCCTGCATGAAATACAGCTTGACCTGCGTTTTTCCGCCCTCAAAGGCAACGCGGCAGGCGCGGAGAAGGTCCTCTTTTCTGACGTTTTTGTTGATGACGTCGCGGAGCCTCTGCGTACCCGCTTCGGGCGCAAACGTGAGAGAGCCCGTACGGACGGTGGAGATCTTTTCCATCAGCTCCTTCGTGAAGCTGTCCACGCGGAGCGAGGGCAGGGAAAGAGAGATCTTTCTTTCGTCCGTCCACTGCAAAAGCTCGTCGGTCAGCTTATCGATGCAGGAATAGTCGCTGATGCTCAGGGAGGAGAGCGTCATTTCATCGTAGCCCGTGGCGTCGGCAAGCACCTTTGCCTGCTCGCAGAGCACGTCCGTCGTTTTCTCGCGGACGGGTCTCCAGACCATGCCCGCCTGACAGAAGCGACAGCCTCGGATACAGCCGCGGTAAACCTCCAGCGTGATCTTATCCTGCACGATCTGGATGAAGGGAAGCACCAGCTTCGTCGGGAAGGGGGATTTGTTGAGATCCTTCACGATCCTCTTGTTGATCTTGACGGGAACATCGTCGTAGATGGGACGGAAGGAAGCAAGCGTGCCGTCCCCGTTGTAGGTCGGCTCGTAGAACGCGGGCACGTAAACGCCTTCGATCTTCGCGGCATCGCGGAGATACGCCTGCTTACGGAAGCCCTTTTTCTTATGTTCTTTATAAAGCTCCACGAGCTCCTCGATCACTTCCTCGCCCTCGCCGATCATGCAAAGGTCGAAGTAATCCGCGATCGGCTCGATGTTATAGGTGCAAGGACCGCCCGCCATGATCACGGGGAAGGACTCGTCCCTGTCCTTCGACAGCAGAGGAATGCCCGCGAGCTCCAGCATATTGAGCACGTTCGTATAGCAAAGCTCGTACTGCACGGAGAAACCGAGAATGTCGAATTCCTTCAGCGGATCGCCGCTTTCATGCGCCCACAGAGGGATATTTTCCTCTCTCATGCAAGCCTCCATATCGACCCACGGCGCATAGGCGCGCTCCGCCCACGTGTCCTCGTGGGAATTCAGGACGTGATAGAGGATACGAAGTCCGAGATTCGACATACCGATCTCGTACGTATCGGGGAAGCAAAAGGCAAAACGCACGTCCACGGCGTTTTTGTCCTTGATCACCTGTCCCCATTCGCCACCCGTATAACGGGCGGGCTTTTCCACTTTTTTCAGGATTCTTTCCGGTATTTTCAAGAAAAAACCTCCTTTTCACTTTCAAAAAACTATGGTTTGACGGTATATCATTGGCGGGATGCACGGCAAACCGCCTTCATTTTACAGTATTCGCAGGGCGAAGAGATCTTTTTGTTTTCCAGCGGCTTTGCGCAGGCAACGCCTTTCTTCAGCTCCGCCGCGTATTTCAGGATCACGTCCGTGACCTCCTGCTTCAGGTCGGCAAACGCACCCTCTCCGATCAGCGCCGCGCCGCTGACCGACTTCCCGTCGGCAAGATTCTTTTCTTTTACGGGAATATAACGACCCTCCAGCATCGGCTCCATCGCGCGCAGAACATCCTCGTTTTTCAGGAAAAGACCGCTCGTTTCCAGCTCACCCTCAAACGCCGCCGTATCCTCGCCGACCTTCATATCGACCTGCGGAGGCTTGATGCCCGCGTACAAAACCGCCGCGGGAACGGGATCTGCGCCGTATCGCTTCTCCCCGTTCTCCCAGATGGAGAACAGATAGAGGAGCATCTGCGTATCCAGACCGAGCTTGACGTTCTCCAGACTGAAGGTCTTGGTTCCCGTCTTATAGTCCACGACGCGCACGAAAAGTCTGCCGTCGCCGTCCTCGTAGGTATCCACGCGGTCGATCTTACCGCGAAGCTCTACGCTGACCTCACCGCTCTCCAGACGGAGCGGCTCCACGGCATCGCCCTCTCTGCCGATGGTCAATTCGAAGTCGCGCGGACGGAAGGAGGAAACCTCAAACTCCGCCTTGATCCTTTTCGCAAAGACCTCCGCGCTGCGGCAAAGATAATCAAAAAGATGCGCCAGCCGCTTGGGAACCAGCTCCGGCGGCATATGGAAGATCTCGGAAACGTATTCGCCCGCAATATGACGGATATTTTCCCCGATGTCGCCCTCTCCGCCGTCCGCGATCCACTGCACCGTTTTTTCCAGCACGCCGTGCATGAAGCTGCCGATGTCGGGCGCGCCGAACGAGGCGGGATCGTAATCGCGGAGCTTCAGCTCGTATTCGCAGAAATAGGAGAAGCGGCACTTGATGAATTTTTCCAGACGGGAGTAGCTCGCGGAAAGCCTTCCCGGGAAGAGAAGCTCCGCGTTTTCCTCGGAGAGCGCACATCCCTGCGCGCCCAGAGGCGTTTTCATGTATTTCATTTTCCGCGCGTAGCCCTCGTCCGCCTCGTAATATTCGCGCAGGGCTCTGCCGAGATTGCCGCCCACGGAGGTGGATTTCTCAAAGGATGCCTTTTTGCTCTCGATCCGCGATTCGGCGTCAAAGGATTCGAAATCCTCCGTCTTCAAGCCCTTGAACAAAGCGCAGACTCGCTTGATGCCGACGGAGGGGAACTGCTCGTCCCCCGAGAAATTATAGTGCGCGAAGCTGATATGCAGACGCTCCGAGGCGAGCGTTGCCGCGCGGTAGAAATAATAAAGCTCCTCCGAAGCCCCGCGCTCCATACGGTCGCTGAGCTCCACGCCGTGCGTTTTCAGCAAAGATTTCTCGTGCTCGGAGAAAAGTCCCTTTTCACCGACGCGCATGGGGAATTTTCCCTCCTCCGCTCCGACGATATAAACGTATCGGTGTTCACCCGGAATCTTCTGCGCGGCGCCCGAGATCGTCACCTCGTCAACGGAGGTCGGGATCTTGCCGATGTCGGTCTCCAGAAGCACCGTGGAGAGCATTTGGGAGAACTCGGAAACCGTCGCCTCCGTCTGTCCGCAGGATGCAACGATCTGATCCAGCGCGCCGCAGAATACCTTCCAGAGCTGAACGGTCTCCGCCGCCAACGCCGCCTGTCCGCGCGCGGCAGCCTCCGCCGCCTTCTGCTCCAGCATGGCGGGCACGCCGAGCGCCGTCAGAAATTCAAAGAGCAGCGATGCGCGCTCCGGCACCGTCGAAATGCTTTTGCCCGCCGCGGAGAACGCCTTCAGCGGCTCGATCACGCGCTCGCGGATCTCCGAAAGCACGCGGAGGCGCTCCGTATCCTCCTCGGTAAAGGTCGCGCCGTAGCCGCGCGGATGCATATTCCACGGCTCGCCGTCCGTAAACGCCTTTCCGCGGAGGTTCCACTTGACGATATAGTTTTCGAAAAGGCTGACCTCGTCCGCCGTGATGCCGCTGTATCCCGTTTTGATATACGCGATCACGTCCGAGCCGCGGAAGCCCCGCTCCGCGATGGAAAAGGCGGAAAAGATCAGCTTGATCAGCGGCTTTTCCGAAATCTCCTTGCGGGAGGAAAGGAAATACGGGATCTCGTATTTGCGGAAAACCGCATCCAGAATGCCCTCGTAGGGCGCGGTCTCACGGACGATCACGGCGATCTCCCGGTAACGCACGCCGCTTCTGACCGCGCGGCAGATATCCTGCGCGACCGCCTCCGCCTCGGAGAACGAGTTTGAGGCGCGTACGATGCGGATATCCGCGGGGACCTTGTCTTCGTCCCACGCCGCGCTCTTGCTTCTCTCGATGTTTTCGGCGAGAAAACGAAGGGCTTCGCTTCGGTATCTGCGGGATTCCCGAAGCACCGTCTCCTCGATCCTGCCCGCGCCCGCCTTCTGCGCCGTAGTCCTGACTCTGCGCTCCGTTTCCGCCAGCACGGCAACCGACGGCTCGTTCTTGTCCTCCCTGACGAAGGGGAAGGTGAACGTCACGTTATCCGCATAACGGAAAATATTTTCCAGAATATCGTACTGCTGCATGGAGAAGGTGGAAAAGGAGTCGATGAAAACGTCCGTTCCCGAAAAGAAATCGTGCTCCTTCAGCAGGGCGTACGCGCTCGAGAGCATACCGTCGGGGTCCTCGAAGCGAGCGGATACATCCTGGTCGAACGTCGAGAAGATCAGCCCCAGATCCGCCGTTTTCGCGCCGAGCGGCGTCGTATCTCCGATGATCCGGCTCGCTTCCACCAGAGCGGAAGGATCAATCTTATCGTGATAGCAGGCGGAGCGGAATTCCGTCAGCTTCTCGAAAACGCCGAAATGATTGGTTTTTCCGTATTCCCGCAGAGCAGGAGCAAGGCTTTTGATGACGTTGCGCATGATCAGCTTTTTCGCGCCCGCGCCGATATAATCCACGCACAGACCGCCCCAGCGGCGGAAAATATAGTTACACAGACGGCCGAACGTCAGAACGTCAATATTCTGCGCGTTGGCAAGCTCCGCCGCGCGGCTTTCCGCCGCGACCGCCTCTCTGTCGGGAACGAGCAGATAGACCTTGCCTTTTTCAGCCGCCCGCGCCATCTCCGCAAAGACAGCGGTCGTTTTTCCCGACCCCGTTTTTCCGTAAATAAAGTGTATCAAGATGCTTCCTCCTTTGCTTTTAGTTCTTATAAATTACAAGTAAACCTTTACCGTTTTTTCCGGCGGGAGCCGCTTGGCAAAGGAAAAATACGCGCTGATATGAATTTTGAAGATGCGGTCTCCGACCCGCAAAAGGCTCTTCCTTCCGCAGTCGCGGAAGGACGGAGTCACCAGAAAAACGTGTCCCTTTTCCGCCAGCGCCGAAGCCGTACGGACGAAATAGCCGCCGGTATGATCCTTCGGCAGGAAAACCAGATAGATCTTTCCGTCGTAATCCTCGGAATACAGAGGCTGCAAGATCCGATTGCGCTTTCTGTGCGAGAAATAGCTGTATACGCCGATCACAGCGGACGCGATCAGCGCGGCGGGTACGAATACGGTCAGCGCGCCGACGATCAGAAGGACCTGGGCGCTGATGCCGAGAAAGGCAAAAAATCCGACGAAAAATACCCACATTTTTTTCGCAAACTTGAATCCCTTCATCGCAAAGCGCGTTTTATCGAAAATCAGAAAGGGTCTGCTGTGACGGAAGCGTTGTACGAGATAGGAAAAGTAGTTTTTGGCGTTCAGCGTATGCGTGCGCTTGACGGCGACCGCAAGCATTTGCTGCTCGGGCGACGAATCCTCCTTCGGCACCTCGTCGTACTGCATGGAAAGATGCTTTAAATATTCGTTTTCTCTGCGCAATCTGCGGTTTTCCCGTTGCAGATCGCGGATCATTTTTTCTTTTTGTTTTTTTGACGTTTTCGATGATGTTCGCGTTGTTTTTTTTGACAAAGCACGTCCTCCTATCATATTTCGTTTTCTTGAGAAAGCAAGGCGAGGTTACGGCGCAGGGGCTGCTTTCCGCGCCAGGAAAACGCGCGGAAGCGGAATTCCTCCTTGCTCATGGAATCCAGCATCTCCCCGGTCAGATGCGGGATCCGATTCTCCGCAAAAAATCCGATCGGCGTACGCGCCCCGCTCGCGATCGCCCTTTGCGTCAGCGGACAGGCGGTCTGACAGAGATCACAGCCCCACGCAGAGCCGTACTCCCGTATATAAGCCTCCTGCTCCTGCGTCAGCGCGCCCTTCGTCTGCGTCAGCGCGGACAGGCATTCTCCGCCGTGGCTCTGCGCGGGACACGCGCGTTTGCAGGCGCCGCAATGCAGACACGCCCGCGCGGGCAAAATCTCACCGGAAAAGCCGAGCGCTTCGGGCTCGACCGTCGAGAGGATTTCGCCGATAAAGACGAAGGAGCCGTATTTTTCGTTGATCAGCATATAATTGTCGCCGATCACGCCCAGCCCCGCCTTCGCCGCCGCGACGGTCTCCTCGATCGGCGACTTGTCCGCGAAGCCGTAAAATTCTCCGCCGAACCGCTCGCGCAGAAGCGGCAGGATCCGACCGAAAAGCCGATCGGCATAAAAATGGTAATCCCCCGCACGCGCGTACAGCGAGATATTTCCCTTTTCGTCCCCGACGTAATAAGGGATCAGAAAAAGCACCGCGCTGCGGATCTCCTCCGCGCGCGCGCCCTTGCGCTCGATCAGATCCGCGCGGCGGCAACGGCATTCCGAAAAAGGCAGAACGCCGTAAAATTCTATATTTTCATTTGCAAAAACCGTTTTCAAGCATCGGTCCTCCCTTGGCGCATCTATATGAAAAATAGTGAAAGCGCGAAAAATAAATCGAAAATTCAATATTATTTCCAAAAAAATTCCTTGATTCCGCGGTGAATATGTGCTATAATAACAATGCGTCCGTTTCACGCAGAAGCGGAAAACACGCGCCTATATTGATTATATCAGAAAATTTCAATAAATCAACCTTGTGCGAAAATTTTCCGCAAAATGCGTTTCCGACACGTTTTGCGGAAAATATTATAGATAAACATTTGTTTTATACCCCAAAGCGAAAGGAATGAACGTTATTATGCCAAAAAAGAATATGAATTACGACGACAGCAGCATTACGTTGCTGAAAGGTCCCGACCGCGTGCGTAAGCGTCCCGCGGTTATTTTCGGCTCTGACGGCCTGGAGGGCTGTGAACATTCCGTATTTGAGATACTTTCCAACTCCGTTGACGAAGCCAGAGAGGGCTACGGAGACAAGATCAACTTGACCGTATTCCGCGACGGCACCATCTCCGTCGAGGACTTCGGCAGAGGCGTCCCGCTCGGCTTCAACGAAAAAGAGGGAAAATACAATTGGGAGCTGGTCTACTGCGAGCTTTACGCGGGCGGTAAATATGCCAACAACGCGGGCGAAGGCGGAAACTACAAATACTCGCTCGGTCTCAACGGCCTCGGCGCCGCCGCGACCCAATGCAGCTCCGAATTCATGAAGGTGCAATCCTTCCGGAAAACCGAAAAATTCGAGATGAATTTCCGCAAGGGCTACCCCGAGGGAGAGCTGACCGTCACGCCGATCACGAACAGAAGATGGCAGCGCACGGGCACGATCGTCACCTGGAAGCCCGACCTCGAGGTCTTTACCTCGACGGACATTCCGCGCGAATATTTCGAAACCATGCTGGAAAGACAGTCCATCGTCAACGCGGGGCTGCGTTTCACGCTCCGCTTCGAAAAGGAGGACGGTACCTTTGAGGAGCTGGAATATTATTGCGAAAACGGCATTCGCGACCATATCGAAAAGACCGTCGGCGATACCGCGCTCGTCCCCCCCGTTTTCCGCAAAACGGAAGCGCGCGGCAGAGACAGAGCCGACAAGCCCGAATACGATTTCAAGGCGGAGATCGCTTTCTGCTTTTCCAACACGGTCAATCTGATCGAATATTATCACAACTCCAGCTATCTCGAGCACGGCGGCTCGCCCGACAAGGCGGCGAAAAACGCCTTCGTCTACGCCATCGACAAATATCTCCGAAGCAACGGAAAATATAACAAATCGGAAAGCAAGATCACCTTCGGCGACGTCGAGGACAGCCTCGTGCTGATCATCAACAGCTTTTCCTCGCAGACCTCCTACGAAAACCAGACGAAAAAGGCGATTTCCAATGAATTCATCGCCGAGCATCTGACAAGCTTTCTGAAAAATCAGATCGAATATTATTTTATCGAAAATCCCGCCGAGGCGGAAAAGATCACCGCGCAGGTCCTCGTCAACAAGCGAAGCCGCGAGAACGCTGAGGCGACCCGTCTCAATCTCAAAAAAAAGCTCACCTCCCAGAACGACGTTGCCTCCCGCGTGGAGAAATTCGTTTCCTGCCGCTCCAAGGACCCCAACGTCCGCGAGCTCTACATCGTAGAGGGCGACTCCGCGATGACCTCCGTCAAATTGGGACGGAACTCCGATTTTCAGGCGATCATCCCCGTGCGCGGAAAAACGCTCAACTGTCTGAAGGCTGACTACGACCGCATTTTCAAGAGCGAGATCATCCTCGACCTGCTCAAGGTCATCGGATGCGGCGTGGAGGTCAGCGGTAAGCACAAGGACCAGAGCATTTTCGATCTGGCACAGCTCAAATGGAATAAGATCATCATCTGCACCGATGCCGACGAGGACGGCTTCCAGATCCGCACGCTGATCCTGACGCTCTTCTACCGTTTGCTTCCCACACTGATCCGAGAGGGAAAGGTCTTTATCGCCGAATCCCCTCTCTACGAAATCACCTGCAAGGATCAGATCTATTTCGCCTACGACGAAGCCGAAAAGCAAAAGATCGTCGCAGGCTTCAAGGGCGCGAAGTATACCCTCCAGCGCTCCAAGGGTCTCGGTGAAAACGAGCCCGACATGATGTGGCAGACGACCATGAATCCGCAGACGCGCCGTCTGATCCGGATCATGGAGGCGGACAAGGCGCAAACCGACTATATTTTCGAAACGCTCCTCGGCGACGACCTGTCCGAAAGAAAGCGCTTCATCGCCAACTACGGCAGCCAATATCTCGCAAACGCCGACATCTGAGAATGACGAAAGGAACATCACATGGCAAGAAAAAAAACGCAAGCACCGCAAACTCCCGTCACGCCTGCCGAGGTCACTCAGCAGCCCATCACGGAAACCATAGAAAAAAACTATATGCCCTATGTCATGAGCGTCATCGTCTCCCGCGCGATCCCCGAAATCGACGGCTTCAAGCCCTCGCACAGAAAGCTCCTCTACACCATGTACAAGATGGGGCTTCTGACGGGACACCGTACGAAAAGCGCCAACGTCGTCGGACAGACCATGAAGCTCAATCCGCACGGCGACATGGCGATCTACGAAACGATGGTCCGACTCACGCGCGGCAACGAAGCGCTCCTGCACCCGCTCATCGACTCCAAGGGAAGCTTCGGCAAGGTATACAGCCGCGATATGGCGTTCGCCGCTTCCCGTTATACGGAGGTCAAGCTGGATGCCATCAGCGCAGAGATCTTCGGCGGCATCGATAAGAACGCCGTGGATTTCACGGACAACTACGACAACACGATGAAGGAGCCCGTCCTGCTCCCCACCGCGTTTCCCAATATTCTGGTCTCGCCCAATATGGGCATCGCCGTCGGTATGGCAAGCCAGATCTGCTCCTTCAACCTCGCGGAGGTCTGCGACGGCACGATCGCCGTTCTGAAAAACGAGGAGACCACGACGGAGGAGCTTCTGGATATCATCAAGGCGCCCGATTTTTCGGGCGGCGCCAATCTGATCTACGACCGAAACGCCCTGCGCGCCATCTATGAAACGGGCAGAGGCAACGTCGTCCTGCGCTCCCGCTACGTTTACGACAAGGAGGCGGGCTGTATCGACGTCACGGAGATCCCCTACTCCACCTCCATCGAGGTCATCATGAAGAAGCTCACCGACATGATCAAGGCGGGCGCGCTCCGCGAAGTCACCGACGTGCGCGACGAAATCGACCTCAACGGCTTCAAGCTCACGCTGGATCTGCGCCGCGGCGCCGACCCCGATAAGCTCATGGCGAAGCTTTTCAAAAAAACGCCCCTACAGGATTCCTTCTCCTGCAACTTCAACATTCTGATCGACGGAAGCCCCCGCCAATTGGGTCTGCGCGGCATCATCGACGAATGGATCCGCTTCCGTATGGACTGTCTGCGCCGCGAATACGCCTTCGACCTCGGCAAAAAGGAGGAAAAGCTCCATTTACTCCGGGGACTCGAAAAGATCCTCGGCGACGTGGATCTGGCGATCCGCATCATCCGCGAGACGCAGAAGGAAAAGGACGTCATCCGCAATCTCATGCAGGGCTTTCTGATCGACGAGATCCAGGCGGAATTCATCGCGGAAATCAAGCTCCGCCACTTGAATCAGGAGTACATCACGCAACGCACGAAGGAGATCCATTCGCTCAAAAAGGAGATCGACGAGCTCCGCGCGCTGATCGAATCCGAAAAGAAACTGAAAAACCGCATCGTCAAGCAGCTTGAGCGGATCAAAGCCGCTTACGGTCAGCCTCGAAAGACCAAGCTGATCTACGAGGACTTTGCCGAACAATATACCGAGGAATCCTTCATTGAAAATTACGGCGTCAAGCTCGTGCTGACCAAAGAGGGATATTTCAAAAAGATCACGCTTCCCTCCTTCCGCATGAGCGACGAGCAGGCGCTGAAGCCGGGCGACGAGGTGCTCCAGATCGAGGATGCCGAAAACGTCTCCGAGCTGCTCTTCGTCACCAATCAACAAAAGATATACAAAGCCAAGGCATCCGAATTTGAAACCAAAAAATCCTCGGTTCTCGGGGATTATATCCCGAGCAAATTCGGTTTCGCGGACGGAGAACGCGTCATGGCGGTCAAGCCCATCACGGCGTACGAGCAAAACCACTATTTCGTCTATATTTTCGAGAACGGACGCGGCATCCGCGTGCCGATCTCCTCTTACGAAACCAAATCCTCGCGCAAGAAGCTCGTGGGCGCTTATTCCGCCGCTTCTCCCCTGGTCGCCGCGTTTTACGAAACGGAGCCCTTCCATCTTCTGCTCGTCAACAACGAGGGAAGGGCGATCTATATCCACTCCTCGCAAATCCCCGAAAAGGCGACGAGAACCGCCGCGGGCGCCGCACTCTTCTCCCTGAAGGAAAATCAGCGGATCGTCGATGCCACGCGCACGCCCGAGGTCCATTACGAGGATTACGAAAAATGCAAACGCATCAAATTGCCCAATTTCGGCATTACCGTTACGAAAAAATAACGCGCCGAAACGGAGAAAGGAAAAGAACACGCCATGACCGTTCTCATCGCAACGAAGGACAGTATATTTTGCCGTATGCTGACGCTTGAATTTTCGGACAAGGGCTTTTCCGTTCTGCGCGCGCAAACGACGGCGGAGCTGGAGGAGGCGATCCCGCTTTCCCGGCTCGCCCTGGTCGACGCCGATTTTCTCGCGGAGGGAACGCTTCCGCAATTTCCCTATGACATCATCCTTTTCGGATATGCAGAGACCTTCGACAGAATCCCCACGCAGGAGCTGACCAAATATTACAGCGTGGTACGCCCCTTTGCCATCGAGGATTTTTTCGCCAACCTTCTCGTTCCCGAGGATGAAAACGGCGCGATCCGACTCCGCGTGCCGAAAAGAAAAAGTCCCTCCGAATCCCTCGCGCTGGACGTCAACGCGCACGTCGCTTATTATAAGGGAGAGAAAATTTCGCTGACGCAAAAGGAATTTGCCCTGCTCTCGCTCCTTTTCGAAAACAGAGGCACGCCGATCTCCAGAGAGGAGGCGCACCGCGCGATCTTCTCCGATGCGGGCGCGGGCACGAACGTGGTGGACGTATACGTCAATTATCTGCGCGCCAAGATCGACCACCGATTCGGCGTCCGCATGATCTCCACGGTCCGCGGATGCGGATACACGATCCGGAAATAGCGCGATGCATTCTTTTCGGTTTTTTTGAAAAAAATTGAATACCTTCCGTTTTTTCGGCAACAATAAGAACAGTTCGTACCGCCAAAGGCAGAAAGGATTGTTTTTATGAATCAAAATGAAAACCTGAAGAAATTGCAAATGAACCGCACGCTCGCCATCACGCTCTCCCTGATCGTCGTCGTCGCCGTATGTGTAACGGCGATCGCCGTCGGCACCGCGAAAAAGCAAAAGCCGCCCGCCCAAACCTCGCAATCCACGTCAAAAACCTCACAGTCAACGAGCAAAACCACCTCCTCCACCTCGCAGACCGATCCGAAGCCGAACACCTCCGTCGTCGTGGAAAAGGTGTCCTTCGTCGCTCCCATGACGGCGGGCAACGTCATCAAGGAATGGTCCGCCGACGTGCCCGTATTCTCCACGACCATGGAGGATTACCGTTTGCATCTGGGTATTGACGTCGCCGCATCCGCAGGCACTCCCGTGTACGCGGTCGCGGACGGAACGGTGGAATCGGTGGAATTTCATCCCATGATGGGACAAACCGTGGTCATCACACACGCCGACGGCTATCAATCCGTCTACCAGAATATGCAGACCGCCGTTCCCAACGGCATCAAGGCGGGTGCAACGGTCAAGGCAGGCGACAAAATCGGTGCTGTCGGCGACACCGCTCTGATCGAGATCTCCGAGGAGCCGCACCTGCATTTCGAGCTTTACAAGGACGGCAATTGCGAAAATCCGCTCGCACATTTCACCGTCAGCCCGATCAACGCGGCGACCGATTACGAGGATCAATAAGTATTTTTCAGAAGAACGCAGTGAAAGCTGCGTTCTTCTGACTGTAGAAAAAGTCAGTTAAAAAATTCAGTTTCGTCAATTTCGCCAAAAGATGAGATGCTAAAAAGCCTTCCTCCGGGAGGAAGGTGCCGAGTTTACGAGGCGGAAGGAGCCCGCGTGCAAATAAGGCTTTTGAAAAAGTTCTGTTTGCGTACAATTTTA
>JAFQOX010000158.1 GCA_017412045.1 Clostridia bacterium | reverse complement strand
CATATCACTGTCGCTGTGCGACAATATCACTCTTTGCTTTAGCAAAGAATATCACTTGATACCAACAGAAAAAGAGAGAGCATTTCGGCTTGAACCGATTTGTTCTCTCTTTCTGTTTGTATATGGGTTTGGGCTTAGCCCGTTTTCCGTAGGGGCGTTCTGCGAACGCCCGCGGGCGAACACAGTTCGCCCCTACCGCGTATCATGTCAATTCTCCGCTAAGAACATCACGCTTTGTTCCGAGGATATTTTTTTATTTCATAGGAAATTGCTCAAATGTGAAGTCGCCGTTTGTATCGTTCGGATATAGCTCTGACTGCGATAGGCAGGCAACTTCCTGCGGGTGTTGCCCGCTTTTTACCTCTTCACTCTTCACTTTTCTCCCCTCCGTCAAGGAATTTTTTCGGAAGTCACAGACAATCGTGAATCGTGAAGAGGTATGAACGAAGGACGATCAGCGAAGGATCGTTTGCAGAATATAGGAGAAGGCATCGACCTCCGCAGGCGTATTCATGACGGAAAAGCTGATCCGCAGCGCGTCGCCGCCCGTGCCGAGCGTACGGTGGGCAATGGGCGCGCAATGCAGACCCGCCCGCGTGCAGATGCCGTGATCGGAAAGCCTTTCCGCGACAACGGATGGCGCGGTCCCTTCAAATCCCAGCAGAAGCAGAGAGCCTCGCTTCTCCTCAGGCAGATAGATCTTCACGCGCGGAAGCTTGGAGAGGGCACTTTTCGCATGATGATACAGTCCGTTTTCATACGCCTCGATCTGTTCTCTGCGGCGGAGCTTCACAAACCGAAGTCCCTCTCCCAGGCCGACGATGGCGGGCGTTGCCAGCGTTCCCGCCTCATACGAATCGGGAGGCTCGCGCCCCATATCAAGCTCCGCAGAATTTTTTCCGTTGCCCCCGTACGCGCTGACGGCAAACCGCGAAAAATCGAAATCGTCCGCAAAGACGGCAAAGCCGCTTCCCTGCGGTCCGTAAAGCCCCTTATGTCCCGGCGCGCACAAAACGGAAATGCCGTCGCGCATAACGGATATATCGTAAATGCCCGCGCTCTGCGCCGCATCCACGATAAAAAGAAGCCCGTATTTTTTGCACAGCGCGCCAATCCGCGTGATCGGCAGGATGCGCGGACAGATATTGGAGGCGTGCGCGCAAATGACCGCGCGCGTGTTGGGCTTACGCTTGCTCTCGATCTCGTTCAGGAGCGCGTCGTCACCTGCAAGGGCGTGAAAGACGTCAAAGCTCATGCCTCTTTCGCGGCAAAGCCCCGCGACGGTACGCAGAACGCTGTTATGCTCCAGATCGGAGATCAGAAAATGGTCGCCCCTTTTCGCCACTCCCGCGATGGCAAGGTTCAGCGCGGCGGTGCAATTGGCGGCAAAAACGATATTTTCGGGCTTGCGGATCCCGAAAAATTCCGCCAGCGCTTCTCTGACATTGAAAACGGCTTCCGCGGCGGCGAGCGAAAGGCGATGTCCGCTCCGACCGGGATTTCCGCCGTATTCCCGCATACATCGGAGCATTTCCTGCGCGACGGTGGGCGGTTTGGGAAAGGTTGTTGCCGCGTTATCAAAATAAATCATGCCGAACTCCTCTTTACGGTGGGATTTTGCTCGGATTTCCATCTCATTCAAATGATTTCGCCATAAGGAATATCGTTCAGATCCAGATATTTCAGGGCGCTTGTCAGAACTCTCTCATCCGTTTGCAAGCCGAAGGAACAGCCCTTTGGCGTCAGATTCGGAGAGGGGCGGACGATCCTTACATAAATTCCGTTTTTTTCAAGCAATCGTTTCGCCTTCATCGCAATCGTCTGAGAAGTCATGGTCAGAATTCTCGTTTCCATAAAGGAGAAACCGCCTTTCTTTACGTGTTGATGGCAGGCGTAAATTTCACGCGCGCCATATTCCTATGGTATGCGGAGACTTGATTTTCTGACACGGAAACGAAAAAAATTCCGATACCGTTTTTGACGGCATCGGAATTTCTATCAGGTAACGATACGGCAACGACTGCCGCCGCTGATCTCCTTGGTGACGACGATCTGCTTTTCGATCTTGTTTTTCAGCTCGGAAACGTGGGAGATAATGCCGACCAGACGGTTGCCCTCGGTCAATTCCTGCAAAACGGAAACGGCGACCCGAAGGGACTCATCGTCCAGCGAGCCGAAGCCTTCGTCGATGAACATACAGTCCAGACGGACGCCTCCCGCGGATGCCTGAATCTCATCGGAAAGTCCGAGCGCAAGCGACAAGGCTGCTTTGAAGGCTTCTCCGCCCGAAAGCGAATGGACGGGACGGACGGAGCCGTTGTAATGATCCATGACGTCAAGGTCCAGACCGCTCTGCGCTTTCAGATCGCCCTTTGCCTCATGTCGGAGCATTTCGTACTGACCGCCCGTCATACGGCGCAGCTGAAAATTGGCTCGACAAAGAATCCTGTCGAAATATTCCATCTGCACGTACGTCTCGAACATGATCTTTTCTTTTCCGCCGAGCCCGCCGTTGGCGGTTTCGGAAAGCGCGTTCAGCCAGCGATACGTCGTTTCATGCTCGCACGCCTTGGCGGCGTTCTTGCGGATCTGCTCCAGCGCGTTGCGATTGATAAAAAGCCGTGAGGATACGTCGGAAAAATCCTTTTGAAGCAGCTCCGTCAGCTCCATGAGCTGCACGCGGTTTTTCAATTCCGTCTCCAAATCAATGTCCGCTGCCGCCTCGATGATTTTTTCAAGAGAAGCGATCTCTCCGTGCAGAACCGAAACGGATTTGTCGATGGCATTGAAGGCAAGCATCGCGTTCTCAAGCGCTTTTTTCATATCTTCCCTTCGTTGCTTCAGGTTGGCGAGCGTAACGACCGCAATTCCCCTTTCGTAATATTTCAGCGTTGCCGCAATGGCAGAAACGCGATTTGCTTTTTCTTCTCTTTTCGCTTGAGAAGCGGAAAGGCTTTGGGTGAGCGCTTCCGTTTTCGTTCGCGCAAGAGCAATCTCTTTCTCCAGCTCGGGAATTTTGCGTTCCAGCGTTTTTTTGATGGAAAGCCGATTGTTTTCCTCTTCGATCACCTTTTCGAGAGAGGAAAGATTGCGGCGAACGGCGTTTATTTTTTTGATCAGCTCATCCCGTACGCGCTCCCATGGATACGAGCCGAGCAATTCTTCGATTTTTGCTTGCATTTTCGTGAGTTCCGTCTCGGCTTGTCCCTTGAGCCGCGCGCATTCCGCGCTTTTTCTGTCAGCAACAGCCTGCAAATCATCCGCGACGGCTTTCGCTTTTTTCAAATCAGACTCGGAAGGCGCGGATCGGGTCGTACGCGCAGGCGACGGATGATGGAGCGCACCGCATACGGGGCAGGGCTCGCCATCCGTCAGCGCGGTTGCCATAATCCCTGCCTGTTCATTCAGAAACGCCATCTGCAAGCGTTGATGCTCCGCCGCGGCGCTTCGGAATTGCGAGGCACACAGAAGGTATTCCGTTTGCTTTTGCTGATATTCGTTGCAAAGCTTTGCATAACCGTTGAGATCGTCCAGCAATCCGTTTAGCGCGTATTCTTCCGCAAGTAACTGATTCTTTGACACCTCAAGCTGTCCTTTTCGGGCATCCGCGTCCTGTAACTCCAGATGCTGTGCCCGCATACGCAGGAGATCCCGTTCCTTACCCATACTTGCAGTAACGCAATCTGTTTTTTCACGGCTCTCCCTCTGAATCTGTTCATCCAGAGCGGAGATTTCCCGTTTTAAAATATGAAGCTCGTCGTATCGCGGGATCGTCGCTTCCAGCTCTGCAATGTCCGCTTCATTCCGATCTCTTTGAGATTGCCGCGCCCGTTGCGCTTCCAGATCTTCACCGGCTTGCGCCAGGCGCGCTTCCATCTCGGACAGCCTCTCCTTTTTTTCCCGGAGCAACGCGAGATTTTTTTGATATTCCTTCGCCTTTCCGATATTGACGTTCGCCATGCTCAGCGCCTGCGCGACGATGGAGGAGCGCGAGGATATCTGATTTTCACGCATTTGATCGTCCTCAATCAGTATTTCCAGAAGCTTTACGGTATCCTCGGTCGAAAAAGCGCCGTTTCGCACCGCTTCGGCTTCATAAACCAGATAGTGATGCGGATTACAGACGATGTTTTTTGAATAGGCGAGGATGCTTTTCGAGGATTCCTCCAGCTTTGCGGATAGTTGTTTCACATCCTCCTTCAACTGCAATTGGACGCTTTCAAAGATTTGCGTTTTAAAAATCTTTCGGAAAATCGCCTTGCGTTCATCGGTTTTCGCAAGTAACAGCCGCAAAAAATCACCCTGAGCAATCATGGCGATCTGAAGAAATTGATTGCGGTCGATCCCGAGAAGGGCTTCGATGGCTTTGGTGACTTCCTTTTTGTTTTTGCTGACGATATGCCCGTCGGGATATTGCAGTTCCGCTTTCGGAGATTGCTTCGTCGTACCGCCGCCGCGGGTCTTCGGGCGCTCGTATTCCGGGTTGCGGCGAATTCTGTAGGGCTGATTCCGATAGAGAAACTCCATCTCGACGTAGGTTTCCAGGGACGGAGCGGCGTATTTGGAGCGCAGCATAGAGTCGTCACGAACGTCGCTGCTCGGTTTATCGTAAAGAACGTAAGCGATAGCGTCAAAGATAGACGTTTTTCCCGCGCCCGTGTTTCCCGTGATCAGATACAGTCCGTTTTCGCCGAGGCGGTCGAGCTCCAACGTTATTTTTTCCGCATACGGACCAAAGGCGGAAACGGTCAATTTTGTCGGTCTCATAAATCTTGCCTTTCTTCAGATTTCGGAAAGGCTCACAAGGCCTTTTCCTCAACGGTTTCAATCAGGGCTCTCATATATTCGCTCTGCTCCGGGGACATCGGCGCGTTGTTTCGCAGTTCATAAAATTCGGCAAACAGGGCAAATACGCTTTTGTTTTCCGCACGCGAGGCGCCTGCGATCCGATTGTTTTTCCTTGTGCGCGCGTTATCGTATTCCAGATACATCAGATTTGGGTATATCAGGCGTAAACGTCCGACAGCGTCGGGAACGTCGTATTCATCCGTCAGGACGATGCGCAAATAGTGATCCCTTTGGGAATGATTCTCGCAGTAAAGCGGATCGGTGATCTCCTCGAAGGATCCGCGGATTTCGCTCATATCGTGAATGGGCGTGAGCGGGACGGTTCGGACGAGCGGATCGCCTTCTCCGATTTCAACGACGGTCAGAGACTTGACGTCGCGTATTTCCGAGAAGGAATATTTCAGCGGCGTTCCGCAGTAGCGGATATGCTTCGCACCGCAGGTCTGCGGACTGTGAATATGTCCGAGCGCCACGTAATCAAAGCCTTCAAAAACAGAGGCGTTGACGTTGTCCGAGCCGCCGACGGAGATCTCCTCGGAATCACTGCGGGAAGCGCCCGTCACGAACTGATGGGCGACCAGAATATTGCGTTCACGGAAATTCACGTTCATGTGCTTGACCGCAACGCGGACGGCATCGGTATAGGTAACGATATCTTCATCCTCGAAATAACGGCGGACGTGGGAGGGCTTGATGAAGGGGAGCATATAAATATTGACGGTTCCGTACGCATCGGTCATGGAAAAGGGCTGAATGCTTCCGTCGTATACGGGGGAAAGGTGGATCCCCGCGCCCGCCATCATGCGCCCGCCGAAGGCGATGCGTTCGGGGGAGTCGTGATTTCCGCTGACGACAAACACCTGCAAGCGCCTGCTTACAAGGTCGAAGAGAAATTCGTCGAACAGACGGACCGCCTCCGCAGGCGGGACGGTTTTATCGTAAATATCCCCCGCGATCAGCACGGCGTCGGGCGTTTCGCCGTCAACGACGGTCAATATCTGCTCCAGAATCGCCTTTTGTTCATCGTACATGGAAAATTCGTGAACGCGTTTACCGAGATGCAGATCAGATAAATGAATGAATTTCATGGAAAACCTCGTAACGGAAATATTTTGAATCGGGCTTGTCCCATTGTTCCAATCAAACCGTATGGGACCAATCGGCAGGGAAACGGATTTCCCGCGAAAGCACCGTTTATACGGGCAAATTCTTTTTGATTTCGTCCGAAAGCGCGAGAATCTCACGCCAGCGTCCGCTCGTCCTGACGGCGGAAGGATTCCAAAGATCCGTCTGCTCCAGCGCGCGGAGCTTACGTGAGAGCAAAAGCGCCGCATCCGCCGTTTCCGACGTGATTTTTCCCGCCGCGCATAAAAGCTTCAGCGTGTTTTCATCGAGAAAGGAAACGCAGTCTCCGTCAAATTCCTCGAAGAGATGCCATCCGATCTCTTCGTCGTCCAGCGCAAGCAAAAATAAGCCGCAATGGCGGAGCGTATCCGTGAAGTATTCATACATCTGATCGGAATCGTTCGGACACAGATCCCCGAAAACCTCGTTTTCGTACAAGATCGGATTGCCGCCACACGTAAGAGCGTTTCCGGAAACCGTATTATTTTCCGATCCAAATATTGCGTCGAAAAGCGTTTTCCATTCCCCGTTCTCCGACACAAGATAAAAAAACGCCTGCGTGCATCGCAGATCCTTCCAATATTCCGAAGCTTCCGAGGTCAAAACCTCAATACCTGCGCGGAAACAGGAGAAAAGAATGTGTTCGTTCACGCTGTGCCATTTTTCGGTTCTGCAAATCACGTTCAAAGAGGCTGTATTCATGGTAAAGCTGCATTCCTTTCGATGTTTATTGTTTTAGGGTGTATTTTCATTTTTCAAACGAGCCATCGTCATTATAACACGGATCAGGCGAACTGTCAAGAAAGCGCAAGCCGCCTTCTACGGCAAATCCGTTGATAAAAAATGCGCATTGATAAAAATAATCTTGAAAATACGAAAAATACATGGTATAATATAAAACAGGATATAAGGCAAAGTATGCTTTTTATGAAAGGTATGGCAAAATATATGCAAAGACAGGATAAAATCCGCAATTTTTCAATTATCGCCCACATCGACCACGGCAAAAGTACCCTTGCCGACCGTTTGCTGGAAGCGACGCAGAGCGTTTCCAGCCGAGAGATGGAGGAGCAGCTTCTCGACAATATGGACATCGAGCGTGAGCGCGGTATTACCATCAAGGCAAGAGCCGTCAAGGTGAAATACGAAGCCGAGGACGGAAATATATACGATCTGAATCTGATCGACACGCCCGGACACGTGGACTTCAATTACGAGGTATCCCGTTCCCTTCGTGCTTGCGAGGGCGCGCTTCTCGTCGTAGACGCAACGCAGGGCATCGAGGCGCAGACGCTGGCAAATACGTATCTGGCGCTGGAGAACGATCTGGAAATTCTGCCCGTCATCAATAAGATCGACCTGCCGAGCGCGGACATCGCGGGCGTGCGCACGGAGATCGAAGAGGTCATCGGTATTCCCGCGGAGGATTGCCCCGCAGTTTCCGCAAAAACGGGACTGAATATCCGTGACGTTCTGGAAAAAATCGTGACGGACATTCCCGCGCCCTCGGGCGATGAGGATGCGCCGCTCAAGGCTCTGATCTTCGACTCCTACTACGATTCCTACCGCGGCGTCGTCGTTTACGTCCGCGTTCTGGACGGTGACGTACACGCGGGTGAGAAGATCCGCATGATGAATACGGGCGCGGAATTCGAGGTCGTGGAGGTCGGCTATATGTCGGCGTTCGGACTCGTTCCCGCGGAGAAGATCGCCGCCGGCGAGGTCGGCTATATCACGGCGAGCATCAAAAGCGTCGCGGACACGCGCGTGGGCGATACCGTCACGGATGCCGATAACCCGACGGACAAGGCGTTTCCCGGCTTCAAGGAGGCGCTCCCCATGGTCTACGCCGGCATCTATCCCGCGGACGGCGCGAGATACCCCGACCTGAGAGACGCGCTGGAAAAATTACAGCTCAACGACGCGGCGCTGACCTTTGAGCCGGAAACGAGTATCGCGCTCGGCTTCGGCTTCCGTTGCGGCTTCCTCGGTCTGCTCCATATGGAGATCATCGCGGAGCGTCTGGAGCGAGAATTCAACCTCGATCTCGTCACCACGGCGCCCAGCGTAATTTATAAAGTCACGTATAAGAACGGCGAGGTCAAGTATATCGACAACCCCGCCAACTATCCCACGCCCGACGAGATCGCGACGGCGGAGGAGCCCGTCGTCCGCGGCAATATCATCACGCCCACCGATTATATGGGCGGTATCATGGAGCTCTGCAAGGAACGCCGCGGCATTTTCCTGGATATGAAATATCTGGACAAAACGCGCGTGGAATTGCACTATATTCTTCCTCTGAACGAGATCGTATACGACTTCTTCGACGCGCTGAAGAGCCGCAGTAAGGGCTACGCTTCCCTGGACTACGAGTTCGACGGCTATAAGGAGAGCAAGCTGGTCAAGCTGGAGATCCTGCTCAACCTTGAGGTCGTGGACGCGCTCTCCTTCATCGTTCACGCCGACAAGGCGTATGCGCGCGGCAGAAAGATCGCCGAAGCCCTGAAGGACAACATCCCCAGACAGCTCTTCGAGATTCCGATTCAGGCGGCGGTCGGCGGCAGAGTCATCGCCAGAGAAACCGTCAAGGCGATGAGAAAGGACGTTCTCGCGAAATGCTACGGCGGTGACATTACCCGAAAGAAAAAGCTTCTGGAAAAACAGAAGGAAGGCAAAAAGAAGATGCGCAAGCTCGGCTCCGTAGAGGTTCCGCCGGAGACCTTCATGGCGGTTCTCAAGCTTGACGACGAATAAGCGAAATTTCAAACGAGAGGAACGGCTCTTTATGAAAGACAAACTCAGCCTTTATATTCACATTCCCTTTTGCGTAAAGAAATGTGAATATTGTGATTTTTATTCCTTATGCGACCTGTCTCTGATGAGCGCTTACGTCAACGCTCTGATCACGCAGATCGAGAGCTTTCGTCCGGTAGCGAAAGGGCGGACCGTCGATACCGTCTATTTCGGCGGCGGCACCCCCTCCCTGCTCTCGGGAGAGGATATGGCGCGAATCATGGACACCGTCCGATCCGTGTTCCACATAGAAGATGGGGCGGAAATTTCCATGGAGGCGAATCCGGGAACTCTGGATCCCAATAAGCTTGCAGCCTACCGTAAAGCGGGGATCAACCGCCTCAGCCTCGGCTTGCAAAGCGCCGATTCCGAGGCGCTGAAAAGGCTTGGACGGATCCATACGAGAGAAGCTTTTGAAAGCTCCTTTCTGCTGGCAAGGCTGGAGGGATTTCAGAATATCAACGTGGATATTATGTACGCGATTCCCGATCAAACGAAGAAAAATCTCTCCGATACGCTGGATTACGTGATCTCCCTGAATCCCGATCACATATCCCTTTACGGACTGAGGATCGAGCCGGATACGCCGTTTGGCATGGAAGAAAATATCGAAGCCTCGATTGCCGACGAGGATACGCAGGCAGATATGTATATGGAAGCGATCGCAAAATTGGAGGCAGCGGGATTTTTGCAGTATGAGATCAGTAATTTTGCAAAGCCCGGATACGCCTGCAAGCATAATGTGAAAAATTGGAAATGCAAGGAATTTCTCGGCTTCGGTCCTGCGGCGTACTCTTTCTTCGACGATAAGATATTTTCATATAAGAAGGATATCGACGCCTTTATTGCCAACCCGCTCAAGATAGAGAACCTGGTCGATACCTTCGAATATCTGACCTTGAAAAGTATCGCGACGCAATTCGTCATGCTCGGTTTCCGTCTGCGAACCGGTATCAACGTGGAGGAATACGAGAAACGGTTCTATGATGATTTTGAAGCGCGGTATCTGGAAAAGATGAAGCCCTTTATTGAAAAGCAATATATTTTACGCACCGATACGGGATATCGGCTGTCCAAGCAGGGCTTTCTGATTTCCAATTATATATTGAGCGAAATTCTCGAATTTGAGTAAAGACCGCCCGCGCCGTCGGATCGCGGAGTGGCGACACCCGGAATCCGAACGTAAACAAGTCAAATTTATGCCAATGGCAGATAGGAGAAATATTATGAAAATGACCCTCAGATGGTACGGTACGGGACACGATACCGTAACCTTGAAGCAGATCCGCCAGATCCCCGGCGTGACCGGCGTCATCACCACCCTTTACGATTCCGTTCCCGGCGAAGCATGGGAAATGGAAAAGATCCTCGCGATGAAGGCAGAGGTTGAAGCCGCAGGTCTGAAGGTGGAAGGTATCGAAAGCGTCAACATCAGCGACGATATCAAGACCGCAGGCCCCAAGCGCGACGAGCACATCGCAAACTATATCACCACGCTCGAGAGACTCGGACAGGCTGATATTCACATGGTTTGCTACAACTTCATGCCCGTATTCGACTGGACCCGTACCGAGCTCGCAAGAAAGCGCGCGGACGGCTCCACCGTTCTCGCTTACACCCAGGAAGCCGTTGACGCGATCAATCCCGAGGATATGTTCGGCTCCATCGCTTCCGACATGAACGGCACCGTTATGCCCGGTTGGGAGCCCGAGCGCATGGCAAAGGTCAAGGAGCTCTTCGAGCTTTACAAGGACATCGACGATGAAAAGCTCTTCGAAAACCTCAAATACTTCCTCGAAGCGATCATGCCCGTCTGCAACAAGTACGACATCAAGATGGCGATCCACCCTGACGATCCCGCGTGGAGCGTATTCGGTCTCCCCAGAATCATCATCAACAAGCAGAACATTCTCCGCATGATGAAGATGGTTGACGATCCCCATAACGGCGTTACCTTCTGCTCCGGCTCTTACGGCACGAACCTTCAGAACGACCTCCCCGACATGATCCGCTCCCTCAAGGGCAGAGTTCATTTCGCGCACGTCCGTAACCTGAAGTTCCATTCTCCCACCAACTTTGAGGAATCCGCGCACCTTTCCTCCGACGGTACGTTCGATATGTACGAGATCATGAAGGCTCTCTACGATATCGGCTTCGACGGTCCCATCCGTCCCGACCACGGCAGAATGATCTGGGATGAGGTCGCTATGCCCGGCTACGGTCTCTACGACAGAGCGCTCGGCGCAACCTACCTCAACGGTCTCTGGGAAGCAATCGTAAAATCCAATAAGTAATCCATGTTAAAATAAAAGGGACGGTGTTTCACTTCGGCGTTTGTCATACAAACGCGAAGCTTGCCATCCATACGGAAAGAGAGTTAACGGCTTCTTAGCTGTTAACTCTCTTTTTTATCGCATAGGAAATTGCGCAAATAGAACCTCGCCGTTTGTATCGTTTGGATACAGTCTTAACTGCGATAGGCGAGCAACCTCCAGCGGGCGTTGCCCGCTTCAGACTGTCGAAAAAGCCATGTAGAAAATTCAAAAATAAAAAGTTGCACAAAGCTGGAAAGGCTCCCTCTGGGAGGGAGCTGGATTTTGCGAAGCAAAAGACTGAGGGAGAGTGCGTAAACATCAAGTTTGATCAAAATT
>JAFQOX010000001.1 GCA_017412045.1 Clostridia bacterium | reverse complement strand
TCAGACTGTCGAAAAAGCCATGTAGAAAATTCAAAAATAAAAAGTTGCACAAAGCCGGAAAGGCTCCCTCTGGGAGGGAGCTGGATTTTGCGAAGCAAAAGACTGAGGGAGAGTGCGTGATTCAAGAATTTTGGATTGGATTTGTCTGTTTGTAAGTGTAAAATTGTACGCAAACAGAACTTTTTCAAAAGTCTTGTTTGCACGCGAGCTCCTTCCGCCTCGTAAACTCGGCACCTTCCTCCCGGAGGAAGGCTTTTCGGAATCTTATCTTTTGTTAAAAATGACGAAAGCCAAATTTTCAAACTGACTTTATCGACACACTCGTACGGAGACGTCCCATACTGTCGAAAAAGAGAGAACCGTAAAGTTCTCTCTTTTTGCATTATCATCAAAGCGGCACGCCGCTTTCCCGTTCAATCCTCGAAAAGGCTGCGGTATTTCTCCGCGATCCGCTCGAGCTGCTCACGGATATCCTCGCCCAAGGCATCGATATCCGCGTCGCCGATATAATCCCACGCTTCGGGCGGCTCACAGCGGAGATCCCATTCCAGCGCGGGCAGCGTGATCGGAGAAAGCCCGCACGTGCCGTCGGCTTTGATCCGAACCGTGACGCCGCCGTATTCCACGAAGGAAACGCCGTGGCGCAATCGAATGCCCCGCATATCACATTTCCTTCAGAATGGATTCCGCCGCCGTCATGATGGCGTATTTGCCGCTCTCGTAGGTCAGACCGCCCTGGAAATAAGCGGTATACGGAGGACGCAGGGGACCGTCCGCGGAGATCTCGATGGAGGAGCCCTGCGTGAACGTGCCTGCCGCCATGATGACCTCGTCCGCGTAGCCGGGCATACCCCACGGCTCGGGCGTGACGAAGGAATCGACGGGAGAGCCCTTCTGGATGCCGCGGCAGAAGGCGCAGAGTCCCTCGGGATTGCCGAACTGTACGGTCTGAATGATGTCGTGGCGCGATTCGTTATATTTCGGTTCTACGGCAAAGCCGAGCTTTTCAAACATATAGGAAGCGAAGGCTGCCGTTTTCTTTGCCTGCGCGACGACGTGGGGCGCGAAAAAGAAGCCCTTGCAGATGTCCCGCGTCTGTCCGAGCGTAGCGCCGCATTCCGTACCGATGCCGACGGTCGTCAGACGGTAGGAAACGAGCTCGACCGCGCGCTTGGTTCCGCAGACGTAGCCGCCCATCTGCGCGATACCGCCGCCGGGGTTTTTGATCAGAGAGCCGACGATGATGTCTGCGCCGTAAGAGGTGGGCTCGGTCTCGTCGCAGAATTCGCCGTAGCAGTTATCGACGACGACGTAAGCGTTCGTTTTCGCCTTGACGAAGGCGGTGATCTCACCGATCTCCCTTGCGGAGAGGGTGGGGCGGTTCGCGTAGCCCTTGGAGCGCTGAATGAAAACGACCTTCACGCGAGAACCGTATTCCTCCAATTTTCCCGCAATACCCTCGTAGTCGATGCCGCCGTCGGCAAGCAGGGAAACGTCGTCGTAGGAAACGCCGAAGTCGGCAAGAGAGCCGTCGCCGTTGCCCTTTCCTTCTCCGATGACCTCGAAAAGCGTGTCGTAGGGCTTACCCGTGACCGCGAGCATCACGTCGTTCGGACGGAGCAGACCGAAAAGAACGGTCGAGATGGCGTGCGTACCGCTGACCATGCCGTAGCGGACGAAGCCCGCCTCCGCGCCGAAAACGTCCGCGTAGATGGCGTCCATGGCATCTCTGCCGTAGTCGCCGTAGCCGTAGCCCGTGGAGCCGCCGAACATCGAGTCGGAAACGCGGTGCTCACGGAAGCTTTCCAATACGCGCTCGGTATTGACCTGCGCGATTCTGTCAAATTCCGCAAAGGCGGGCGCAAGCGCCTGCTCAGCCTCTGCGGCAATGTCTAAAATTCTTTGAGAAAATCCCATTTTTCCTTATTATCCTTTTTCTTTATTATACTGATATGATAGTGATTTTACCCGAAACGGTTGCGGCGGATTTTTAGCGGTAAATTCTTGTTTAGCGTATTCTCTCCCTCCGTCTTGCCTGCGGCAATCCACCTCCCTCGTCAGAGGGAGGCATTCCAAATTCTGCACTCTGCATTCCGAATTCCGCATTCCGAATTCCGAATTCCGAATTCCTCATTCCTCATTCCGCATTCAATCGCTTCTTCGGTTAATTCAATTTCGTTTCACAGAGTCCCGCGAGGATCCGGATGCCGCCCGCGACGTCGTTCATGTCGATGACCTCGACCGCGCTGTGACCGTATCTCGTGGGAACGGAGAGCGCGCCCGCGATACAGCCGCCCGCCGCCTGCTGGAGCATACAGGTATCCGTACCGCCGCCCTCCAGGATCTCCAGCTGGTAGGGAACACCACGGTCCGCCGCGATCTCCTTCATCATGCCGACCATCACGGGATTGCAGATGACCATCGCGTCCTTGAGCTTGATCGCAATACCGTCGCCGAGATTCACGGCGAGAGGTGCGCAGGAGGGCATATCGCCGGCGCCGCCGATGTCAACGGCGACCGCGTAATCGGGCGTGATCGAGAAGGCGGAGGTTTTTGCGCCGCGCACGCCGACCTCCTCCTGGACGGTGAATACGAAATACGTATCGTTCTCATATTCCTTGACGGCCTTCGCGGCTTCCACGAGCATCATACAGCCGATGCGGTCGTCGATCGGTCTGCCCGCAACGCGGCTTCCCGAAAGCTTGAAGAGGTTGGGCGCGACGTGGCAGGTGTCGCCGATTTTCACGCGGCGCATGGCATCCTTTCTGGATTTCGCGCCGATGTCCACGTAATAATTTTCGGGGCGGTAATCTCTCTGCGTAATGCGCGCCTCGGGAACGAGAACGCCCTTCGTTCCGTTTTTGAAGATGACCTCCGTAAACGCCGCCGCCGTGTAATTGATGCCGCCCAGACGGGAAACGCGGATGAAGCCCTTTTCGTCAATGAAGCTTGCCATGAAGCCGATTTCGTCCATGTGCGCCGCAAACATCAGCTTTTTCGGCTTTTTACCCTTACCCTTTTTAAAAGCAATCAGATTGCCGAGCGCGTCGTTATATACCTTGTCCACGTAGGGCGCGATCTCCGCCGCGATGACTGCGGAAACCCCGCTCTCATCACCGGAAACGCCGATGGGCATTACGATTTTTTTCAGTTCTGTAAACATGATATTCTCCACCCTTTCTTTCAGCCTTCAACGTCAAGAAGCCATTTTCTGATGAAGGCGCTCACCGCATCCAGATCGCGGTATTTGATGATCTCTGCGCCGGAGTGCAGGTTTCTGGTCGGAATGCCGACGGAAAGCGTGCGGACGCCGATACCGCTCTTGTGAACGGAGCCGCCCTCGTTTCCCACGCCCGAAGCCGTCGTCGGGTACTGATACGGGATCGCTTCCTTCTCGCACAGCATGACGGCGGAAGCGAAAAGCTCTCTGTCGTAGACCGTTTTGAGATCTGCGGGCGCAAGCACCATGCCGCCGCCGCAGACCGCACCGAATTCCGCTTCCTTTTCGCGGTCAAGATAGTCGCACACGGGCGTGGCATCCAGAATCAGAGCCGTTTCGGGACAGATATGGAAAGCCGCCGTTTCGACGGCGAAGGTCCTCTTTACGATCTCGCGCTTGACGGAAAATACGAAATAACATTCTTTCGTCAGCGTTTTTGCCTTCTTTGCCGCGTGCGCCGCCTTGACGAGTCCGATCAGCGCGCAGACGCAGGCTCTGCCGCCCATCGCCTTACCCGCGACGGTATCGCCCGCGAGCGGTCTGAATTTCGGATCGAAGGTGCCGAAATCACCGATCTTCACGAGCTTTTCCGCCTCCGCGCGGTTCTTCGCGCCGAGCTCGATATAGATTCTGTCCTCGTAGGTCGGTCTTTCCTCCTCGTTGCCGCTCATGACGTGGATCGGCTTCGTGCTGACGATGCCGACCGTGCCGTCGAGGAATCTGACGCGTCTGCCCGAAAGCGTTCTCGTCTCCACCTCGCCGAGCAGGGAGATGTGCGCTCTGCCGTCGTTGTCGATGCTTCTGACCATGAAGCCGACCTCGTCCATATGGGCGCAGACCATCACGCGCTCGCATTTTCTTCTCGGCTTGATCACGGCGATCATATTGCCGATCTTATCGTAGGTAACCGAATCGCAATAGGGGGCGATCGTCCGTTCGATCACCTCGGCTACCGCCTTTTCCCTTCCCGATGGAGCGCATTCCAGGGCAAGCGTTTTCAACAGCTCCTTCATGCCGACACCTCCTCTTCTTTTTCGACAGCCGCGCCGAATTGATCCTCGATCACCGCGCGGACGAGATCTGCGGAGGATCTCATGTCGTCGGGGTGAACCATTTCGTTCGCCGTGTGCATGAACCATACGGGAATACTGATCAGCGCCGTGGGTACGCCGCCCGCCGCCATATAAATATCGTCCGCATGGGTGGAGGTGGAGGTCGCCTCCACGACGGTCTGCACGGGAATTTCGTGCTTTTTCGCGGTCTCGACGATAAAATCCGTCAGCGCCGTATCCAGCGTTGCGGTCAGGGAAACGACGGGACCGCCCCTCATATCGGAGGAGCAGATCTTTTCGCTTCCGGGCGCGTTGCCGAAGGTCACGTCGAGAACCAGCGCCATATCGGGACGGATGCGGTAGACCGCCGCCGCGATCGCGCGGTGTCCGACCTCCTCTCTGCCCGACATGGAGAAATAAATATCACAGGAAAGCTTGCTCATATCCAGCGAGGTCAGCGCATCAAAGACTGCCGCCGCGGAGCATTTGTTGTCAAAGCCCTTTCCCGCGAGATAGCCCGTTTTCAGCTCCGTGCAGACGGGCTCGAAGCCGACGGGCGTTCCGACGGGCGCGGCGATCTCCGCTTCCTCCTTCGTCATACCGATATCCACGAGAAGCTCCTCCATGGGAACGAGTCTCTTTCGCTCCTCCTTGCTCATCATCTCGCGCGGCTTCGTCAGAACAATGCCGGGGATCGGCTCCCTGCCGTAGATCACCAGCTCCGCCGCGGGCAGGATACGAACGTCCACGCCGCCGATATTGCAGATATGCAAAAATCCTTCGTCGGTAATGCTCTTGACCATCAGACCGATCTCGTCGTAATGCGTATCGACCAGCACGCGGGGCGCGTTCTCTTTTCCGCAACGACGGATAAAAATATGATTTCCGATCGTGTCGTATTCGTGCTCGTCGAAATGCGGCGCGATCAAAGCCGTCAGCGCTTCCCTGTCGTACGCCTCAAAGCCGACGATCGACATTTTTTCGGAAAGCGCGAAAAGCAATTCCTTCTGTTCCATCATTTCCATCATCTTGTTTATGCCTTTCTGTATTTCAACGGTGAAAAGCGGTTGCCCTTCACCGTCATTTTTGAAACTGAACACCGTTCAGTTGCCGTCAAAGCGGCGTTACGCCTCCGTCACCAGCGCGCGGAAGCGGTTTCCTCTCGCCTCGAAATTCGCGAAGGCATCGAAGCTTGCCGCCGCGGGAGAGAGCAGGACCGTATCGCCCGAAGCGGCTCTTTGCATCGCAAAGCGGACCGCGCCGTCGAAATGACCGATATAAGCCGTATCCTGCACGGGGTAGCCGTAAGCCTTCAGTGCGCCGAGGACCTCAAGACCCGTGTCACCCGTCGCGACGACGAATTTCGCCTTTGCCGCCAGGGGCGCGATCAGGGGCTCGATCGGAATGTGCTTGTCGTAGCCGCCGACGATCACGATCAGCTTTTCCTCGAAGGAGGCGAGCGCCGCCAGCGTTCTCGTCGGGCTGGTATCAATAGAGCTATTATAATATTTTACGCCGTTTTTGTCAAGTACGAGCTCGATGCGGTGAGCGACGCCGCCGAAGGTGCGCGCGACGTCCAGCATATCGCCGATCTCGGCGTAGCCCCATACGGCGCAGATCGCCGCCATATAGTTTTCGACGTTGTGCATACCCACGAGCTTGATATCCTCTCTTGCCATCACGCGCGCGCCGTCGTAGTAGATCACGCCGTTTTCCAGGGTACAGCCGTGCGCCGCCGCGGGGCATTTGCCCGTCGAGGAAAAGAACGTGACGGGCGCTTTGGATTCCGCCGCCATCGCAAGGGTAATACCGTTGTTCGCATTGAGCACCAGACGGCAGGATGCATCCTGGCGCGCGTAGATATTTTTCTTGCTCTCGATATATTCCTCCATGGAGGTGTGCCAATTGAGGTGATTTGGGGTGATATTGGTCACGATGGCGCTGACGGGAGCCGTCTGCATCGTGTGGAGCTGGAAGCTGGAAAGCTCCAGCACCGCGAAATCGCACGGCCGCATTTCTTCAATATAAGGGAGCAAAGGCGTGCCGATGTTACCGCCGAGATACACGCGCGCGCCCGTTCTTTCGGCGGCGCGCTTCAGCATTTCGCTGACGAGCGTGGTCGTGGTCGTCTTACCGTCGCTTCCCGTCACGGCGAAGAGCTTGCAGGGGCAAAGCGCCGTAAAGACCTCCATTTCGGAGGTGATCACCGTTCCCCTTTTCGCCGCCTCGGCAAGCGCGGGAATGTCACAGCGGATACCGGGCGATTTGAAAACGACGTCCTCCGTGATATCGGAAAGATAACGGTCGCCGTAGATCATCTCCACGCCGCGCGACGTCAGGAATTCGGTGATTTCCGCATTCGGATTCGGGTTCTGATCTCTCGCGGAAAGAATCGCGCCCGCGGAAAGCAGAAGGTCCACCGCGGCGCGGTTGCTGATGCCCATGCCGAGCAGAGCCACGCGCTTTCCGCGGATATAGGTTTTAAATTGGTTCAATCGTTCATTCATAGGGTTCGTATAGATTCCTTTCGGGATATATTGTAATATCGCGGTTCTGAAAGCCATTTAGGCTTTCATTCATTACCGCGCTGCCGCTTCGCTACCCGGAGTGAGAGGCTTTTTGAATGTTTACTTTTTGAATAAATTACACTGCCAAACAAAAATTGATCTCTCCGTTTCCGCATTCCGCACTTCGCATTCCGAATTCCGCATTCCGAATTCCGAATTCTAATGCGCCTTCGGCGCATTAGAGTACCAGCGCGTCGGAGATTTTCGCGAAATCCTCAAGCCCGAGCGTTTCGCCTCTGACGTCGGCGCGGTATCCGAGCGAAACGAGGACGGCTTCGATCTGGGCTTTGGTGTGGCGGGAGGTCTCGCCCGCGAGCGAATTGGAGAGCGTTTTTCTCCGCTTGGCGAACGCACCGCGGATCACGCGGAACAGATTTTCCTCATTTTCGCAAGCGACGGGCGGGGTTTTATGGATATTCATACGGATCACCGAGGAGGTCACCTTGGGAGGCGGGATAAAATTCGCCGGCGAAACGTTGAATATTTTTTCAATTTTTGCATAATATGAGGAAGAAGCCGTGATCGCGCCGTATTCCGCCGTACCGGGAGCGGAAGCCAGACGGTCGGCGACCTCCTTCTGGATCATAACCGTGACCGATTCGAAAAGCCCCTTCGTTTCCAGAAGGCGCATGATCACGGGAGAGGTGATATAATAGGGAAGGTTTGCGCAGACTGCCACGCGCATACCCTCGAATTCATCGCGCACCAGCGCCTCGAAATCCGTTTTCATCGCGTCGCCGCTGATGATCTTCACGTTGCCGTAATCGGAAAGCGTGTCCTCCAGAACGGGCAGCAGGGAGGTATCAATCTCGATGGCGACGACCTTGCGGTAACGCTCCGCCAGCTTCTGCGTCAGCGTACCGATGCCGGGCCCGATCTCGATGATGCCGAGCGATTCGTCCCCGACGCCCGCGGCATCCGCGATACGGGAGACCACGTTTTCGCTGATCAGAAAGTTCTGACCGAAACGCTTCTGGGGAGAGATCCCGTGCTTCTCCATCACGGCGCGCGCGTAGGAAATATCCGTCAGTTTCATTTTTTCACCATGCCTTTCTTTGCATTTTTCTTTGATTTTTCAGGCTTTTTCCGCCGTAAAACGGGCGAAAAAAATTTTTTAAAAAAATTTCATTTTTATGTTGACAAATCGAATTTTATATGTTATTATGATATAGCAAAATTCACTTGCCCCTTTTGCTAATGTGGCTCAGTCGGTAGAGCAGTTGATTCGTAATCAACAGGTCATGGGTTCGAGTCCCATCATTAGCTCCAAGCTCCGATTCGTCGGAGCTTTTTTTGTACCATAGGAAATTGCGCAAAATCAACCTCGCCGTTTTGCGTTGTTTGGATACAAGAATAACTGCGATAGGCGAGCAACCTCCAGCGGGCGTTGCCCGCTTTTTTGTTCCATAGGAAATTGCGCAAGATCAACCTCGCCGTTTGCATTGTTGAGATACAAGCCAAACTTGGATAGGCGAGCACACAGCTTGCAGAGCAAGCAGTTTTCCGGCGGGCGTTGCCCGCTTTTTTGCACTATAGGAAATTGCGTAAAACGGCTCCGCCGTCGAACAAGGGACAAAATCAGAACAAACTGCTATACGGCGGCAACCATCAGCGGCGATTCGCCGCTTTTTTGTTGCGTTGGAAATCGCGCAAACCGAACCTCGGCATCCGTAACCGTCCGAGCGGGATCACGAAAATAAAGCCATCATTCCATTCTATTATATATCATCCGAAACGGAAATGCAACAGAAAGAGAAAAAAATAAAGCATAAAAATCGCTGACGAAAGCTTCATTCCGTCAGCGATTTTTCATATAAAACGGGAAGCTTGCCGTTTTGTTCCTTGCAAGCATGATTTTTTGTTATGGCTTCCGGCAAAGCCCTGCTTCAAAAAAGCGGGCAACGCCCGCAGGAAGTTTCTCGCCTACCGCAGTTTAGCCTGTATTCAAACAATACAAAACGGCGAGGTCGAATTTGCGCAATTTCCTATGGTACAAAAAAGAAGGCTGCCGCCACTTCACACCCTTTCAAAAAGGCTTTTTTTCCAAAAGCGCTTTGGATTTCATTTAAAATGTCAATATATTTTTCCATCATATCATTTTGCTCCTTCGTCAGCAATCCACTTGTATTTTTGTGTGCCTCTGCCGCCCTTTTTACAAGTATTCTTTCTTCCTCGCTTTCAATCGCCGCACACGCTTCGAACCAATAGTCGTCCCACAGTTTTTCAAGCATTTTTTCCATCATAATGACCGTACCTTTCTTTCGTTTCAAAATATCAGACTCATACAACGTCATTATAGCATTCGTTTGAATGCTTGTCAAGCATTTTTTTGTATGCAATGATATAATCATTTCATAAAATAACTTTTGGAATCGGAGCGATATATGTACTATTATCAAAGATTGAAGGATATGAGAGAAGATGCCGATAAGACGCAAGAGGATATTGCTGTTATCTTAAATATTACCCGACAGCAGTATCAGCTGTATGAAAGCGGGAAACGTGAAATACCGCTGCATCATATCATAACCCTGGCAAAATACTATAAAGTTTCTCTTGATTATCTATCGGGGCTGATTGATAAACCGAGGAAGCTCGGATAAAATCCACCGAAAAAAATGAAATCGCTGACGAAAGCTTCATTCCGTCAGCGATTTTTCATATAAAAAGGGAAGCGAGAAGTATTTCATCGTTCCGTCGTCAAAACGGACGGTGAGACAGCCCTCTTCAGACGCCCACACCGTTCCCTCTCCGTATTTTTTGTGCGAAATGCGCGCGCCCGCGCCGTATTTCTCACAGAAGGCGATATAACCCGGATCCTTCGCCGTTCGGATCGCCTTTTCCGGCGGCTTGTTTTTCTCCAGAAATTCATCGCAAAAGCAGCTTTTCTCGTCCTTGTACGTCAGCACGATCAGACGGTTCTTCGCTCTCGTCGCGGCGACGTAAAAGAGTCTGCGGTCCTCCTCGTAGGCATCGACGTCCTCCGCACTTGCCATCAGCGGATTGAAAACGGGCGTTTCGGGCAGGATGCGGTCGATCACGTCCATCAGATAGACGGTATCGTATTCCAGCCCCTTCGCGGCGTGTACCGTGGAAAGCAGGAAGTGCGTGCTCGGATCCTCGCGCGGGCGCACGACCAGCTCCCGAAGGCTTTCCAGACGCTTCAGCAAATGGGCGGGGCTCGGCTCGTTCTGACCGATCCCCTTCAGAGTCTCGATCTTGCTCCGTGTGATGTCAGCGCGGAAAAGGAACTCCCCGTAGCCCATCATGGCATCGATGCGAAAGATCGCCCTGTCCGCCCGCTCGGAACGGAGCTTCCAAAGATCGGTCTGCACCTCGCGGCAGCTTCTCATCGTGCTCACGCTGATGTCCTCGGCAACGTCCAGCGCGTCGAGGACGGAAATACCCTGCGATTTCGAGATGGCGCAGAGCATTTCCGCCTGCTCGCGTCGGAGATAGGTGTGGATCTTATAATAGATCTGCATAAATGCGTCCGTGTCGTAAGGATCGTAGGCGAAGCGGATGATCGCCGCGAGGTCCAGCACCACGCGATGCGTAAAGAAGCTCGTATCCTGCATACGGATCCGATAAGGCACGCCGCTCCTCTCCAGCAGGTCGATCATCGGCAGGGCGCACTCGTTGTCCCGATACAGGACGGCGGTCTCCTCCCTGCAATTCCGCGCGACGTTCAGAAGATAGGCGTACTGCGCGCTCCTTGACGGCAGAAGGATCTCCCGTATCTCGTTACGGGCGGGACGGAACGCCTGCATATGCTTCTCATGCCGCCGCAGATTGTTTTGAATGAAGCGGTCCGCCGCGGCGACGATATGGGCGTCGGAACGGAAATTTTCCTCCATCAGCAGGACCCGCGCGCCCGCATGGACCTTTTCAAAATCCAGAAGCGCCTCGGGATACGCCGCGCGGAAGCCGTAGATGCTCTGATCCTCGTCGCCCACCATGAAAAGGTTTCCCGACCGTCCCGCCAGCATACGGATGATCTCGTACTGGATGCGGGAGGTATCCTGCGCCTCGTCCACGCAGATATAACGGTAGACGTTCTGCACCGACTGCAAAATACGCGGATATTTCCGCAGGATCCTATATGCGTAGACCAGCTGATCGTCGTAGTCCATGCGCCGCGCTTCCTTCATACCCTCGTTATACGCTTTATAGATCCTATACATGGGGTATCCCGTCTTTTCGTCCAGCCCGCGGATCTCATCGTCGGAAAGCAATCGGTTTTTCGCGTAGGTGATCTGCGTCCGTACCGTGCGGATATCGTTCTCCGTCGGATAGGAATCCATACACTCGCGGCAGATCGCGCCCAGAAAAGCGGCGGTCTCCTTTTCGTCCGAAACGAGCGAGAACGCCTGCCCGCCCGTCATGCGCTCGTACGTACGGATGATCCGCGCGCAAACGCCGTTGATCGTACGGAATTCCACCGCGTCCCGCCATTTCTCTCCGAAAAAGGAGCAGAAGCGGTCCTTCATATCCTTCGTCGCCGCCACGGTATACGTCATGGTCAGGATCGAAGCGGGATCGATGCCAAGCCCGATGATCATATAACCGAGCCTCGTGACCAGAACGGTCGTCTTACCGCTTCCCGGTACGGCGAGCAAAAGCGTCGCGCCGTCGATCGCCTGCGCGGCTCTGCGTTGCGCTTCGTTGAGCGTCAAGCCGTATCGGCGGATAAATTCTTCAAATTGCATGGGTGTCCTCCTTTCTGCGGAGATCGGAATATTTTTTTGAACAGATAATCGGAAATTCAGCACGATATCCGACAAGGTTCCCTTGTGTAAAGCAGGGCAACAGCATTTACTTTTTTACAATAAATTCTTGTTTGAAAGGGTCTCTCCCTCCGTCTTGCCTGAAGGCAATCCACCTCCCTCGTCAGAGGGAGGCATTCGGCTTTTTCCACGAAAAAAAACAAATTTATTCCAAATTGAAGATTTTCGCAATGGTTTTGTAT
>JAFQOX010000157.1 GCA_017412045.1 Clostridia bacterium | reverse complement strand
TTTTCTTAGCTTCTTACTTTAGTACTTTGTGTTCAAAGTTTATTAACGAGATCTTAATTCGTTCTTATTTGTTGTTGTTCAATTTTCAAGGACCGTTGTTTTTTGCGCCCTTCCGTCGAGCGCTCATGTAGTATATCACATACCTTTTCAAATGTCAATACTTTTTTAAAATTTTTTTTGGATTTTTTTAATATTTTTTATTCTTTTTCTAAAATGAATCGTTTATATCATTACATTGATTTGTTTTAATTCCGATTTTACCCTTTTTCTCATTTTTTCATCGCAATTTCTTTGAGATGTTTTCATTTTTCCCGAAAAAGACCTGCGATTTCTCAAAAAAATTCTGCTTTCTACAGCAAAAAATTTCAAAAAACTTCACCGTTTTTTCGCATTGAGCAAAATTCAAAATATATTGACATTCTCATCATTCTATGATATAATATGAAAAAACATGAAAAGGAGTGAAATCCATGACAAAAAAAGCGATGCCCGAAGCAGGAAAAAAGGACGCCATCCTCGCCGCCGCTCTGGAAACGTTCCTTGAAAAAGGATACGAAAGCACCTCCGTGCGCAATATTTCTCAAAAAGTCGGCTGCGAAGTCGGATTGATCTACTATTATTTCAAAACCAAAGAGGAGCTTTTCGATCGCGCGCTGGAAACCTATTACGAAAAAACGGAGCAGGAAATGCAGGAGATCGCCGCACAAAGCGACGCTTCCGTGGAAAAATTCGTCGATTATCTGGAGAAAAAAGCAATTTCTTACAAAAAAAGCTTTGCCGATAACGTACATTTTTCCATCCGCGCCACCGTTCGTGAAAAAATCACCGCACTCGCCACGGTATATTTGACCGCCATTCTTGAGAAAAACAAAAAAGAAAATGCGAAGAGCATTGCCGTTTTTCTGGCAGGCGGACTTTGCGGCGCGATCCTTCACGACGACGAAGGATACTATACCGAAAATAAAGAAGCCGTTTTGAAAATCGCCGAAAATCTCACGGAAGCCGAGCCGAAAAAACGTCCGCTTCCGGAGAAAGAAACGCCCCCCGCACCCGTTGTGCAGAGAAAAAGAGAGATCCCTTCATTCTTATTGTAATTCTGATTATCATGCAAAAGCCCTGTTTCCGATCGGAAGCAGGGCTCTTGCATTTATAAAAGCGTATGATAATAATAGATCGGAAGCGCGCTCCATCCGTGGCAGAGGCTTCCCGCGCCGTTGAAATCACGTTCCCCAAGCTCGGTCTCCCAAACGGTGCCGACGCCGTACTCCACCATCGGGAGATAGCAACGCCCGATGTCGTCGAGAATCCACGCGCCGTAGCGTTCTCGGTCCGCGTGCAGGCAGGCATCGTAGAAAAAGCATTTCATGCTGAGAGAAATGGGGATCAGGGAAGCATCCCTTTTCATGGCTTCGCACAGAGAGACCGCTCTTTCTTTTTCGCAAGCACCGCACAGAACCGCAATGGAATTTCCGAGAACGCTGTAGGTGATTTTTCCGTTGCGGTCACGGAAGAGTTCCCGTTCGGAATCGTAAAAAACAGTCCGGATGGAAGCGTTTAATGCTGCCGCCGCCGCGCCGTAAGCATGATCTGCGCCCAAACGATCCGAAATCTCCGCCATTCTCTGCAAGGCGATCGACAAAAGCCCGTTCAGGATCAGATCCGGCTCGGAAAGATCGGTCGATCCGTTTCCGTCCAGACCGCCTCTCCATTCGTAAAAATTCCAGCATCCTTGAAAAGGAAAGATCACGTCGCCCTCCTTTTCCATTTTCGAGAGAAAAACGGAAAGAACGCTCTGAAGCTTCGGATAAATTCCCCGCAAAAAATCCTCGTCTCCCGAATATCGCAGATATTCCGCGCAGGCGGTAAAATAATGCAGGGAGAACGACGGGATCACGAGATCCATTCTGATCGGATAACAGATGGAAAGCAAGCCGTCCGCCCGATCGTCCCTTGACATCAGCTCCAGATTCGCGCGCGGGAAGCGCGTTTCCCCAAACGCGTAATAGCCGCACAGCATTTGATTGCGGCTGTCCATCGCGTAAAGCGCTTGCTCCCGCCACGGGCAATCCTCGTAATGCTCGTGCATACACAGGCGCAGGGTCCGCTCGCAAATATCGTAGATCGCCTTTTGCGCCGCGGTCAGCCTCGGGCGCTCCTTTTCACGGACGGGATACACCGTCGGAACGATCGACACCCGAATTTCTTTCAGAGGAAATTCGCTTTGCACCTCGATATATTTGCAACCCAGCCGACGAAACGGATTCATATAGACGGTCTCGCCGCGCCGTACGCCGATCTCCACGCTGAAATCCCGCGAGCCGATCCTTCTCCTGACGACGCCGTCCGCCAAATGCTCGCCGTAAGAGATCAGGAGCGTTTGCGCCCGCTCCGATACCGCTTCTATTTTCAAAAATCCGACGGTATTGATGCCAAGATCAAAAATCAAGTCGCTCTGTGATGCCGTTTTGCAGAGCTTTCCGTAAACGGGACGCTCCAAAATCAGCCTTTCACAGGGACGCTTCCGCAAAGGAAGCGCCTGCGCGACGGGCGCGCTTCGGGAAAAGCCTTGAAGTCCCCCTGTCTTCCACGCATCTTCTTTCGCCGCGTCGTACAGAAAGGAAAGTCCGAGCTGTCCCGTCAGAATTTTCTTGCGGTGTTGGGCGTAGGCGGGGCTCTTTCTCGAAAGCGTATCCGCAGAGCTTGCGCAAACGCATTTTCCCGCACAAGTCAGCGCGAACATCACCGCCGCGTTGCCCGGATAATAAACGGAGGTCGTATGGATGCCGTAATACCAGACGACGACCGCCAGATGATTTTCTCCTTCTCTGCAAAAAGAAGTGACATCCGCCGTATCGTATATTTTATCGTAAGGATAATCCGCGTACTGACCGAACGCCGCAAGCGCCCCGTTGAGATATACGGCGTAATTGCTGTCCGCGGAGATCATAAGCTCCGCCTTTCCTCCGCTATATATAAAGGATGAATAAAATTCACCGTATTCATCCGCCTGCGCGCCGTCGGCACACCAGATCCATTTTGCACACTCCGATTGATTCATATGTTACACTCCATATACGAAAATCACCCGTCTGCAACGGCGGCACACCGCGCGGGGCAAAACGGGCGATCGTTATTTTAATTGTTCAGAGCCGCTCCCTTCACGGTCAGCACGAGCCAGCCGTATTCGTCCGTTTCGGGCGCGTTCTCCAACTCCTTTTCTCCGTGCTTTGCGACGAGCAACGCCTCTTGTCCTGCGGGATAAAACGTCTGATTGGCTTCATACACGCAAACGCGCTTGTAGGTATAGTCCGAAAAATTGATCTCCTTGATTCTCATACTTTTCCGAGCATCCATTTCAGAACGTATTGGATATGCTTATCCCAGAACGCCCAGCTGTGACCGCCGGGGGCGTCGATATAGGTATAATCGTAATCGAGCGATTCGAATTTTTCCTTGAGGCGGACGTTGCCGTCGAGCAGGAAGTCCTGCAAGCCCTCGATCATCAGTACGCGGGGCTTGATCTCGGAGGAATTGCAAGCCTCCGCCAGACAGAAGAGATCCTCGGAGGCGGGAACCTTCATTTCCTCACCGAACGCGAGAAGTCCGACCTTGGGCGCGTGAACCTCGATGAAGTTCTGCGCATCGGCAACGGAGGAAAGTCCCGCGACAGCCGCGTATCTTTCGGGATGCTTCAGCGCGATCTTGAGCGCGCCGTAGCCGCCCATGGAAAGGCCCGCGATGAAGTTATCCTCTCTGCGGTCGGAGAGGGGGAGAAATTCTCTGGCGATGCGGGGAACCTCCTCGCTGATATAGGTATAGAAGTTCTCGCCGTATTTCATATCGGTATAGAAGCTTCTTTCCGCGCTCGGCATGATGACGGCGATGCCGTTTTCCGTCGCGTACCGTTCAATAGAAGAACGGCGCAGCCACGTACTGCAATCGTCGCTGAGTCCGTGGAGCAGAAGCAGCGTTTTGTATTTCTCGCCCTTCGCTTCTCCCTTCATGCCGATCTGTCCCTTCGTGCTTCTCTGGGGCACGATGACGTTGATCTCCGTTTGCACGCCGAGCGTCTCGGAGGCGAATTTCAGATTGACCAGTGCCATAATAATGACCTTCCTTTCTTTTCGTTTCAGAATTCTTAAATCAAAAGACCTCCCGTTTCGCAAAACGGAAGGTCTTTTCGATATTAACCTTCGTAAGCCGCTTTGTCGCAGATGATCACAACGTCGGGATGTACCTTGAGAAGCGTTGCGGGAACCTTGGGATCGATACGGTCGCCGAGCAGATGCGCGATCGCCTCGTGCTTGTTCTTACCGCTTGCGAGAAGAAGGATCTTCTTTGCCTTCATGATCGTGCCGAGTCCCATGGTGATCGCCTGCTTCGGAACGTCGTCGATGGAAGCGAAGAATCTGGAGTTCGCCTGAATGGTGTTTTCGGTCAGGTCGGTCAGGTGCGTTTCGTAATAGAGAGAATCGCCGGGCTCGTTGAAGCCGATGTGACCGTTCTGTCCGATGCCGAGAAGCTGGAGATCGATGCCGCCGTCACGCTCCACCATTTCGTCGTATTCCTTGCATTCCACGGCGGGATTCTTCATTTCGCCGCTGGGAATGTGTACGTTTTCGGGCTTGACGTTGACGTGGTTGAAGAGGTGGTGGTCCATGAAATAACGGTAGCTCTGATCGTTATCGGGCTTGATCGGATAGTATTCGTCGAGGTTGTAGGTTTTGATCCCGGAGAAGTCGATCAGACCGTTCTCGTAGAGACGGATCAGCTCCTTGTAGGTGCCCTCGGGCGTAGAGCCGGTAGCGAGTCCGAGAATACCGTCGGGTTTCGAAATGACCTGTCCCGCGATGATTCTCGCCGCTTTGACAGACATTTCCGCATAGTCTTGACAAACAATTACTTTCATGGTAAATCTCCTTTATGAATAAATTTTATGGTTTCTTCTTTCTGAGAAAGGAAAGCTTCGTTTCCGAAATGATGACCGCCAGAAAAACGAGGGCAAAGCCAATGGCGCGCAGAACGCCGAAGCCCTCCTCTCTGCCGAGCAGCAGGGAAAACATCGCGCCGAACACGGCTTCAAACGTGAGAATGACCGCCGCGCCCGTCGGATGCGCGTATTTCTGACCGAAATTTTGCAAGAAGAGCGCCGCGCCCGTACAAGCGCAGGCAAGGTACAGGAGCTGAAGGGCGAGTCCTCCGATATCCGCGCCGTCCAAATGCAGAGGAGCAAGACCGAGGGCAGACAGAACCGCGTACGCGATCCACGAAAGCGCCGCCGCCACGCCGAATTGCAGGACGGTGATCAGCATGGGATCCTTATCCTGCGCGGTCGTCGCGATCGCTACGATATGCGCCGCGTAGAAAAAGCCGCAGATCAGGGTCAGCACGTCACCGAGCGCCACGGAAAACAGATTTTCGCTCGAAAAATCGACGGAAATCAAGAGGATGCCGCAGAGGCAGACGACCGCCGATGCCAGATGAAAGGGATCCGTTTTTTTCCGCGAAACGATACGGAAGAGAAAGGGCGTGATCACGCAATACGATGCCGTCAGAAACGCATTCTTTCCGGGCGTCGTTCCGATGAGTCCGTAGGTCTGCACGAGATAGGCGGAGAACAAAAGCGCACCGATCAGCAAGCCGGGGAACATATAACTGCGGTCCATCTTACGGAATCGCTTCCATGAGATGAGCCCGAGCAGCAGGCAAGCCACCGTGAAGCGGATGGCGAGCAACAGACTCGGAGGCAGTCGGTCGGAGACGTCCTTCATGATCACGAAGGACGTTCCCCATATGAAAGCCGCCGCAAAGAGCGCGAGCGAGGCAACGCGCGAAAGATTTTTGGAGGGGATCATTTCAAAAAGCCGCTGATGATCTGTTCTTCCGCTTCCTTTTCGTCGAGGCCGAGCGTCATGAGCTTGATGATCTGCTCGCCCGCGATCTTACCGATCGCCGCCTCGTGGATCAGGCTGGCTTCGATGCTGTTCGCCGTGATCTCGGGGATCGCCGCAACCGTCGCTTCGTCCATGATGATGGCATCGCATTCGGTATGACCGTGGCATTTCGCGTTGCCGCGGATATTGGAGCGGAAGATCTGGTGAGAACGATCCTTCGCAACGGAGCGGGAAATGAGGTTCGTACCGGAACCGTCGCCGTCGAGGTCAACAACGAAATTCGTTTCGGCAAGCTGTGTGCCGTGGGTCATGATCTTTTCCTTCACGACGAGATTCGCGCCCGCCGCCAATTTCGCCGTGGTATTGCGCACGGTGGAGCTGACGCCCTTGATCTGCGTGGTCTCCATCTCCATGCGGGAGCCTTCCTCCATATAGATCTCGGTCGTGGGATTCATGATGTTCTCGCCCGTGCCGTCGCCGTCGCCGTAATGCTTTTCAACGTAACGGACGTTGGCGTTCTTGCCGATATAGAAGGTGTGGATACCGCTGTGCTCGGCGGTCTGTGTGCCGCAGTTATGGATACCGCAGCCCGCGATAATTACGACGTTTGCGCCCTCGCCGATGTGAAAATCGTTATAAACGACTTCCTTGAGTCCGCTTTCGCTGATAATAACGGGAATGTGGACGCTTTCGTTTTTGGTAAAGGGCTTGATGATGATGTCAATGCCCTGTTTATCTTCCTTCGTTACGATATCAATATTCTCCGTGGTTGCTCTTCCGGCCTTTTCACCGTTCGCACGGATATTATATGCGCCTTCGGGAACCGCGTGAAGATCCGCAATCTCACGAAGCAGATTTTTCTGAATTTCATCTATCATATGCAGATCCTCCTTATCAGATGACTTTGTCGGAAAGCGTGGGGCAAGCCGCGTTCGCCTTTCCGAGAAGCGCGGGCAGGACCTCGTCCTTCGTGCCGGTCCGGGAAATTTCTCCGTTGGCAACCACGACGATCTTGTCCGCGATGTTCAGGATGCGCTCCTGATGGGAAATGATGAAGATGGAGCCGCCCTTTTTCGCGTAAAGGTTTTCAAAAACCTTGATCAGGTTGTTGAAGCTCCAGAGGTCGATGCCCGCTTCGGGCTCGTCAAAGAGAGAGAGCTTCGTGCCTCTGGCGAGAACCGTCGCGATCTCGATGCGCTTCAGCTCACCGCCGGAAAGGGAGGCGTTCACTTCTCTGTTGATATAGTCACGCGCGCAGAGGCCTACCTCGGAGAGGTATTCGCAAGCCTCGGAAACGCCGATCTTTTTGCCTGCCGCAAGGGTGATCAGATCCTTGACGGTGATACCCTTGAAGCGCACGGGCTGCTGGAAAGCGAAGCTCACGCCGCGGCGCGCGCGTTCCGTGATGGAAAGATTCGTGATATCCTCACCGTCCAGAAGGATCTGTCCCTCGGTGGGGGTGAGAATGCCCGCGATGACCTTGGCGAGGGTGGATTTACCGCCGCCGTTCGGTCCCGTGATCGCCACGAACCGTTCGTCAACCGTCAGATTGACGTTTTTCAGTATGCCTTTCGTTCCGTTCTCGGTATCCGCCGAAAACGAAATATTTCTGAGTTCTAACATCGTATTTTATAACCGTCCTTATGGGATAATTTAATAACCGAGGGATTCTCCGACGAGAATCACCTTCACGCGGCTCGCGTGTCTCTGGTACGCCATCACCGTAAAGTTGGCGCAGATGCGGGCGGGCGTTTTACAGCCGTCGGTCATACCGCCGTTTCTTTCCAGAGAAATGCAATGGCCGAGCTTGGCACAGGGCGTATTGCAGGAGAGGCGCGCCGCATTGCGGGGAGCGGCGACGGTCTTGACGCGGAGCACCGCCTCGTCAAGATTTTTCACGAGCTTATTCACGCCCGCGACGACGATGACGTTTTTCGCGCCCCAGAGCAGAGCCGCCACGCGGTTGGAATTGCCGTCCACGTTGTAAAGCTCGCCGTCCTCCGTGATCGCGTTCGCGCTGGAAAGATAGAAATCCGCCCCGAACGCCGCTCTCATCGCGTCGTCCTTCTGCTCCTGCGTCAGATCGGGGAGCGAGCGGTCGATATAATGGTAGGCGCCGTTTTTGATCGCGTCAATGATTCCCGTTTCGGCAAGCGTGACGGAGCCGCCGGAAACACAGGTGGAGCCCTCTGGGATCATGGAGAGCGCGAGCGCCTTCGCTTCCTCTGCCGTACGGACGTAATGCACGTCCATACGGTTGGATTTCAATGCTTCTATGGTTTTTTCAAGATTCATCATGCCTTGTAACCGTCCTTCAGATTTACGATTCTGTTAAAGGTGTTGGGGTTCTTCGTATCCTTGACGAAATAACCCGTGCGGACGAACTGGAAGTGCTCGCCGCTTTCCGCTTCGCCGAGCGCGGGCTCAACCTTTGCCTGTACGCGAACGGCGGAGTTGGGATCGATATAGTCCGCGTAGGTCTTGCCCTCGGGAATATCGGCTACGTTTTCAAGCGTAAAGAGGTTGCTGTACATCACGAGCGTGGTATCGAGCGCGTGCTTTGCAGAAACCCAATGGATCGTGCCCTTGATCTTTCTGCCGTCGAGCGGGTTGCCGTTCTTGGCTTCGAGATCTGCGGTGCAGTGGATGGCTTTCACGGAGCCGTCCCCGTTCTTTTCGATCGAAACGCATTTGACGATATACGCGCCCATCAGACGAACCTCGCCGTTGGGCTTCATACGGAAGAACTTCGGAGGCGGAACCTCAGCGAAATCGTCCGCATCGATATAAAGCTCTTTGGTGAAGGGGACCTGTCTGGTGCCCGCTTCGGGATCGTTGGGATTGTTGGAGACCGCGAAGTATTCGGTCAGGTCCTCGGGATAGTTGTCGATGACGACCTTGACGGGGTGGGGAACGCAGATACGGCGCGTCGCCTTCATATTGAGCTCCTCGCGGATGCAGCTTTCGAGCAGACGGATATCCACGAGGCTGTTGGATTTGGAAACGCCGATTCTGCCGATGAAGTCAAGCACGGATGCGGCGGTGTAGCCCCTTCTGCGCAGACCGCAAAGGGTGGGCATACGGGGGTCGTCCCAGCCGTCAACGATGCCGTTTTCGACAAGGGAGCGGAGGTATCTCTTGGACATGACGGTGTGCGTCATATTCAGTCTTGCAAATTCGATCTGACGGGGCTTGCAGGGCTTGTATTCGAGGTCCACGTTGTCGATGACCCAATCGTAAAGCGGTCTGTGGATCTCGTATTCCAGAGAGCAAAGGGAGTGGGTAATGCCCTCGAGCGCGTCCTGGATCGGATGTGCGAAGTCGTACATCGGGAAGATGCACCATTTCGTGCCCTGTCTGTGATGCTCTACGTATTTGATACGGTAGATGACGGGGTCGCGCATACAGAAGTTGCCCGAAGCGAGGTCGATCTTCGCGCGGAGCGTGTATTTGCCCTCGGGGAATTCGCCGTTCTTCATACGCTCGAAGAGGTCAAGGCTCTCCTCGATGGGGCGGTCGCGCCACGGGGAGACTGCCGCGTGGGTCAGGTCGCCCGCAAATTCGGGCGCGCGGAACTGCTCGGGGGTCAGCTCGCAAACGTAAGCAAGTCCCTTTCTGATCAGACCGACGGCAAGCTCGTAGTCCTTTTCAAAATAGTCGGAGCCGTAGTAGAAGCGGTCCTCCCAATCAAAGCCGAGCCAGTGGATATCCTCCTGGATGGCATCGACGAATTCGGTATCTTCCTTGGCGGGGTTGGTGTCGTCCATACGGAGATTGCATTTGCCGCCGTATTTTTTCGCCGTACCGAAGTCGATCACGAGCGCCTTGCAGTGGCCGATATGCAGATAACCGTTGGGCTCGGGGGGAAAACGGGTGTGGATCTCGTCTGCGGCAACTCTGCCGGATTCGATATCCCCGTCGATCAGTTCATATAAAAAATTGTTGGTCATTTCGCTCATTTCTCTGTTATCTCCTTTATCCGGAAATCTTTATTTCAAATTGTTGATCTGCGCTTCGATTCGCGCGCGAGTTCTTTCCTCGCCGATGATCTGCATAACGGTATAGAGGTCGGGCGCGTTCTGCTTGCCCGTCACCGCAACGCGGATGAAGGCGGAGATATCCGCAACGCTGCCGCGGAAATCGGCGGGGTTCGCCTTATAAGCCTTCATATCGGCGGCGTAACCGAGCTCGGTCGCGATCGCCTTGACCTTGTCGAACCATTCGTTCATGGTGTCTGCGGCGTTATAGGTCGCGAGGAATCTTTCGAGAGCGGCAACGACGTCGGCGTTCTCAAAGCCCTGCGGATAGCCGTCGACGATCTCGTAATAGGGATCGAAGAAGAAGCCCATATAGGGTTTGGCATCCACCCAGGTGGTGAGGTCCTTTCTCGGCTTTTTGCCGCCTCTGCCGATGGCAAGGATCTGCTTCGTGTAAGCGGGATCTGCGGTCAGCTGCGCCGCGAAGTCGGGATCAAATACGCTTGCCCATGCGGTAAGCTTTTCGTAAACCGTGTCCGCGCTCATGCGGGAAATGATATTTTTGGAAACGTCTCCGAGCTTATTGAAGTCGAAAAGACAGCCGGAAACGGACATTTTCTTGATATTGAAGGGAAATTCCGTATAGGGCTTATCGGCGTTTTTCGCGTGCCATTCCTCGTAGTTGGAGTTGAGGAGCGTCATGACGTATTCGCAGACCGCCTCGGGAGAGTAGCCCATGCCCGTATAGTCGTCCATGTTCGCGCCCATGTCACGCTTGGAGAGCTTTTTCTTGTTACCGTTTTCGTCCAGGCGCATGATCTGGGAGATATGCATATATTTGGGAAGCTTGAAGCCGAGGTAGGAGAAAAGCTGAATGTGCTTTGCCAGGCTGGGGAGCCATTCCTCACCGCGGATGACGTGCGTCGTACCCATCAGGTGATCGTCAACGGCGTGCGCGAAGTGGTAGGTCGGGATACCGTCGGATTTGAGCAGAACGAAGTCCTCGTCGTTCTCGGGAATTTCCAGCGCGCCTCTGACGAGGTCGGTGAATTTCGTTTTCTTTTCGGGATCGCCGTTCGCAAGGATACGGAGAACGAAGGGATTTCCCGCGCGCAGGTTTTCTTCTACGTCCTCAAGGGTAAAGCTTCTTCTCGCGAGCATTTCGGCGCGGCGGCTTTCCGCCTCTGCCTGCCAGTCGGTATTTTTGATGGCTTCCTTCTTATTCACCTGCTGAAGCTCGTCCAGCTCCTCCTCGGTCGTGAAGCAGGGGTAAGCCTTACCTTCACGGACGAGCTGCTTTGCGTAGGTCTGGTAGATGGGGCCTCTCATGCTCTGCTTGTAGGGACCGTAGTCGCCCTTGTCGGCAATGTTGCCGTTTTCGTCGAGCACGGCGCCCTCGTCAAAGTGAATGCCGTAGGTCGCGAGTGTCTTGATCAGACCCTGCGCCGCGCCCTCGACCTCTCTTTTGGCGTCGGTATCCTCAATACGGAGGTAGAAAACGCCCTTCGACTGGTGCGCGAGTCTTTCGGCAACGGTGGACGGGAACAGTCCGCCGAAGTGTACGAAGCCCGTGGGGCTGGGCGCAAATCTCGTTACCTTCGCGCCCTCGGGAAGCTTTCTCGGGGGATATTTCGCCTCCATATCGGCAGGCGTGGTGGTGATGTGCGGAAACAGAAGCTCCGCAAGTCTATTGTAATCCATTTTTATCTTCTCACTTTCGCTATTTTTTACAATGATCAAACGTCGGCGGTTTCGCCGTGTCCGGGATACGCTCTCTTACCCTTCATGCAGGTCACGAGCTTGCGCAGGGAATGCAGGATCATCTGCTCACTGCCGCCGTAAAGGTCGGTCCTGCCGTAGCCGTCGGCAAAGAAGGTATCGCCCGTGAATACGGCATCGCCCGCGAAATAACAGACGGAGCCTCTCGTATGCCCGGGTGTCTCCATCACGACGAAGCGCAGACCGCCGAAAATCAGCGTGTCCGTATCCTTGACGGTTCTCGGCTTGGTTTGGCAGACGATGCCCCTTCCGCCGAAGAAAACGGAGGAAGCGTTCTTCGCGCCGTCGCGCAGGAGCTCTTCGTCCTTTTCGCTGATATAGACGGGGACCTTTTTCATTTCCACCAGCGCGTCGACCGCGCCGATGTGGTCGAAATGACCGTGTGTCAGCAGGATCGCCTCCAGAGAATAGCCCTCTCTGTCCAGAAGCGCCGCGATCTGTTTGCCGTCGCCGTCAGGGTCGATCAGCACGGCCTTATTCGTGTCGTCGTCAACGACGAGATAGGTATTGGTAGCAAACACGCTTGCTCCCACCGTGTATATTTTCATAAGAATTAAAAAATCCTTTCCGTCGAATAAAATTCGAACTTTGAATATCCTATTTCAAATATTATAGCACAAGCATTTCAATTTGTCTACGAATTATTTCTATATTTTTGAGAAAAAACCAATAATTCTATCTTATTTTTTTCACCACGGTGGTAAAATAGATGCATTGTACGTGCAAACAGCATTTGCTTTTATTAATTGATTATGATTTTTGTTAATGAATGTGAAAAAGATAAGATTTTTCATATTTAAAAATCTTAAAGCAAAAAAATTATTTTTTCTATGTCAACAGACAGGGCTTTTTATAAAAGATTTCCCTTTGATAAGGGGGAACGGTCAACTTTTTCTTTGTTTGAAAGAAAAAGTTGCAAAAAGAAGCAAACCAACCTGCGGTTGGATCGCCGGTGCGTGTGGGAGCGAATTACCGCGAATCCCGCCGGACTCTGCGCAAATGCACTCTGATTTGCAGGGCAAATCAGAGTACGATATTGCTTGCCGAAACCGTCGGCACGGTTTCGGACGCCGTCGGCTATTCGGGGAG
>JAFQOX010000156.1 GCA_017412045.1 Clostridia bacterium | reverse complement strand
GGCGCACAGCCAATTTGGCTGTGCGCCCCTACTATGCTGTCCCACTTAAAAGTTGACATTTTGAAAAGCCTCTCACTCCGGGAGAGGTGGCACGTCTTGCCGTGACGGAGAGGGCTTAGATACAGACAAAATCACACAGAAAACTTAAAATTGAGGTGCAAAAAAGCCCTCTCAGTCAACTAACGCTGACAGCTCCAACATTTTGCGAAGCATAATGTGCGGAGATGGGAGCATATTGGATTGTCAACTTTTAGATGGGACATCGTACTACTTAAAAGTTGACATTCTACAGATAAATTGCTTAATTTGACGACATTGCCCCCCACCGGGGAAGGCTAACTTTGTCCGACTTTATGCAACGGACAGAACGCTAAACAATCATTTACCGTTCCAACCGCAGAAAATCCCGTTTTTTAAAGCTCGCCCAGGACCTCCTCGATTGGCTCGCGGATGATATATTCCGCCCACGGATCGTAGGGCGTACGCGTACGGTTGATGATGATCAGATGCTTGCCGCGGAAGCTCTGAACCAGCCCTGCCGCGGGATAGACCGTCAGCGAGGTTCCGCCGACGATCAGAACGTCCGCCTCGGCGATATCGTTCTCCGCCTGCATAAACGACGGGACGTCCAGCCCCTCGCCGTAAAGCACCACGTCGGGACGGACGATGCCGCCGCACACACGGCAGCGCGGAACGCCGTCCGCCTCCGCGACGTAAGAAAGCGGATGTACCTCTCCGCAGGAAACGCAGTAATTGCGGAGCACGGAGCCGTGAAGCTCGATCACGTTTTTGCTTCCCGCCGCCTGATGCAAGCCGTCGATATTCTGCGTGATCACGGAGGTCAGCTTGCCCTCGCGCTCCCATTTCGCCAGCGTCAGATGCGCCGCGTTGGGCTTCGCGTCGGGATAGAGCATATTCTTTCTATAATAGTCGTAAAATTCCTCGGGGTGCTCCTGCAGATAACGCCCGCTCAGAATTTCCTCGGGCGCAACGGAGCCGCCTGCGCTCTGATACAGACCGCCCGTTCCGCGGAAATCGGGGATGCCGCTTCCTTTCGATACGCCCGCGCCCCCGAAAAAGACGATCTTTTTCGCCTTTTTTACAATATCAGCCAATTCCTTATTTTTCATCACGTGTTCTCCTTTCGTGTCGGCTTTTGGTATATTATAAATATAAAATCGTTATTCGGTGAGCAACCGAACCCTTTTCAAAGGTGGAATTGCACACCGCTTTATGCTCTGAAAAACGTTGTTGCCCTGTAACATCGTGGCAAGGACGTTATTTTTGTTCGATGAAAGCTCGGAACGATAAATTCTTGTTTAGCGGTGTCATTTGTTCAAAAAGTAAACAAACCCAAAGCCTTTCTGAATTTCTAATTTCTAATTTCTAATTCCTAATTTGTCTGCCCACTCCGAATTCCGAATTCCGAATTCCGCATTCCTAATTCCGAATTCCGCATTCCGCATTCCGCATTTGTTTGCGCCTTTTCTTCCGTACGTCCCATATCAAGCAAGCCGCGAGGCATAGCGCCGTTGCGGACGAGATCGCCGTGCCAAGTACAAGACCGGGCGTTCGGTAGCGGTATTCGACCGTGTGCGTTCCCTCCTCAAGATCGCAGAAGATGAGCCCCATGCCGAGATCGTAGATCTCCCGCTCCTCGCCGTCGATATACACCGTCCAGCCGTTTTCCGCGGGGATCGAGGCGTAGAGAACACAATCCTTTTCCGCTGTGACCGTTCCCCTGATCTGCGTATCGGAAGCGTATTCGACCTGCATGGCGCCGGCAGAAAGCTTTTCGTAAGCCTCGGGAAGTGCCTGCTCGTCGAAGGTATAGCCGCGGATACCGCAGTTGATGCCGGAATATCCGCGCGTGGTCACCGTCACGCGTACGCGGTCGCCCGTAAGCAGATATTCCGTATTCAGGATCGGATCTGCGTTGCAATGTCCCGTCCGAGGGCTTCCCTCGTTGATCACGACCTCGTACGTGCCGACCTTGAAATCAAATTCGAGACAAAAATACCCGTCCTGCCACGCCGCGAATTCCACAGTATACGTGACCGCGCTCTCTTCGTCGCGCGCGTAAAGCAGTTGACCGATCTGTATGCCGTTGGAAATGCTCCTGTCCACGACCTCCGCCTCGGAAAGAATACGCTTCTTCAGTCCCGAGGCAAGCCCGATGAATTTTTCCTGTAAAGCCAGCCCCTGCTTGAGGGCAAATTTCATATTTTTGATATTGGGCGAAACCGCGTAGGCGACGGGGAGCGCGTACGGGCTTTCGTAAACGGAAATACCGCCCGCTTTTTCCACACGCTTCGCCCAGGCGAGCGTCCTGCCCTGCAAATAGTGGTATTTCACGCCGAACATCATGTCCTGAAGAGGCGTCGGCATATAGATGGTGCTGACGTTCTGCGCGTATACGCGGTTGCCGAGGTTCTGCATGAGATGATAGGTCTTTCCGTTCATGGTGGAGGAATAGTAGGTCATACCCTTGTAGCCGTAAAGCTGACCGGGGTTAAAGGTAAAGTCAGGCGTCATTTCCTCGCGGTAGAAGTCCGTTTCGCCGCTCCCGTATTTCTCCGCGAAGGCGCGCATCTGCTCCTCGTTGCCGACGTAGCCGTGCGCATCCGAGGCTTTGCCGTACATATAGAGCACGAAAATGGCGTTCGCGCAAATATCCACGGTCAGCACGAGCGCAAGCGCGGCTTTGGCAAAGCGGGACGGGAACGAGCGCATTTTTGCAGCAAGGAAGAATGCGAGCAAAACGAATACCGTCACGATCACCAGGATCGAAAAGGTTCTGCCCATCGCATTTTTGCTTTTGTCTATGCCGAACGAGAGGAAGCCCAGCGAAACGAAAAACGCAATGCACAGCCCATAGAGCCGGATTCCGCCGAGTCTTGACAGCGCTTCGTATCCCATCAGAAGCACGAGAAAAATAAAGAGGAAGCTTTGCCGTCCGGGAAGCTGATTGGGAAAATGTAAGCCGTGCCAGATAAAATCGAGCAGGTTCCACTCAAACGAAACGAAAAGAAGGGCGGCAAGCGAAAAGAGCGGGATTCTCTTTTTCAGCGGGATCTCTCCGTTCAGCAAAAACAGAAGCGCAAGAAGGATCGCCGCGGAGGTACAGAAGAGGTTGGCAACGCCGTACTCCAGCGAGGACTTCGCGCCCCACGAAAAGGCGTCCGCGATTTCCGTAAAGCCGTGATACCATTCGTATTCTCCCGAAAAGCCGATCGAGGAGGAGATCCAATTCTCCATATGGAGCGCGAGCGGGATCAGCATACCCGCACACAGGAGCCCCGCCGCCGCAGAAGCGCCCGCAAAGCGAAGCCCCGCCTTCACGAAACGGCGAAAGCCGCTCCATTCCGTCGATGCGTAAAAGAGAAACCACAGCACGAGAAACAGACAGAGCGCAAACGAGATATAAAAATTGGAAAAGATCGCAAGCGCCAGCAGAAGCGTATAGGAAAGATAGGAGCGCATACCTTCTCCGTTGATCAAGCGCTCCAGCGCGCGCAGGATCAGCGGAAAAAGCAGAACGACGTCCAGCCACATCGGCTGAGAAATAAACGCCAGCGTATACGCGCCGAGTCCGTACGCCGCGCCGAAGATGCCCGCGAATACGTCTCTGCGCTCCAACTTTTTTCCAAAATAATAGGCGAACGCCGCGGAGGCAAGCGAAAGCTTGAGAAAGATCATCAGATCCAGCGCGGCAAGACGTGCGTATCCCTGAAAGGGGAGCAGAAGCAGCAGAAACACGCTGTTCGTATAATACGCGCTCTGCGGGACGGTCGAAAATCCCAGCGCGCCGTTCCATGACCACGCGGAGAAGAAGTCCGAAAGCTTCTCCCACATCATCGGGTAATACTGTCCCCACAGGTCGATCGCCAGCAGGGAGTTTCGTCCGAAGGGCGCGATCCCCGCCGCGACGGCGAATACGGTCAGCGCGAAGGCTGTGATAAAAAACGCGATCAGCACGTGCTTCTCACGCAATATAAAATTTTTGAAACGGTTCCAATACGGTTTGAACACTTGGTAAATCCTCCTGATTGACGTGATCTCGATGGAAAGATAAATGATTGTTTATGAGGGTTGCTTTTCTAAAAAAGTAAGGCAAAAATCCCTTTGAAAAGGGGAACGGTCAACTTTTTCTTTACCTGAAAGAAAAAGTTGCAAAAAGAAGCAGGCAAGCCAAACGCTTGATCGAACGCGCCATCAATTGTCACGTCTGCTCTTTTTCTGATTCCGAAGGTACAGCCGCCCGGTAGCTCCGATTGCAGTTACACCCGAAATTAAGAGGTTCGGAAGTGTCGGTTCAGCGCTCCGATGGTTTCGATTTGATGGCGCGGGTACGTATCCAATCGCATCACGCGAACCTTACGGTTCGTGGGAATTTTGCATAGTATGATGGCAAAAAGAATGATTGTTTATACGAATGATTCCGAAAGGCTCGCCTTTTATGACAGATCCGCCGTCGAGCAGTATACGAAGTCGGAATCAACTACGGTACGGCGGCAACCATCCGCGGCGATTCGCCGCTAAATTTCCGTTTATCTTTCCAAATTTTCGACGAAATCACGTTGATTCTTTTTCACTGATTTCGATTTCAGCCCAATGGAGCTCCGTCGTTCCCTCGCAAAGTCCGATTTCCATGATTGCCACGGGCGCAAGATCGCCGCTGTTTTCCGCTTCAAAGGAAAAATAGCGAAGATCGGGATATTGCGGTGCACAAGGCGCGCATTCCTCTATAAAACGGCAGGGCTTCGCGTTCAGAAATACGCGAAGATCCTCCTTTTGATAGCCGTCCTCGCCGACAAAGCCGAGAACGATGCGGATTTTCTGCGAAGGGAGCACGCCGCCCGTCGCGATGCGGAGCGCGGAAAATTCCGTCGGACGGTCTTTTTCACCCGAAAGACGGACGGGGAGCTGACGTCTTGCCGTCACCCCGACGGCGGAAATATCGCTGTACGTAACGACGTGACGGCGGTGGGAAGCCATCGCGAGCCCGTAATCGCCCGCCGTGCGCAAAAACTTGCCGTAAAGCTTACGGTTTGCGCAGAACATAAGATCGTCCGCATGGGTATGCGCTTCGGGCAGGCCGTCCATATAATTGAAAAGATAGATCGCATCCGCCCCCTGGAAATGGTGCGCGCAAGCCGTTGCGACCGCGGTTTCGTAGGTATTGTATTTCGGCGGAAAGCCGCGCCGTCTGTACGCGCTGATCAGAATCTCCTGACCTGCCGCCAGCGTGACGTTCTTTCCCTTCAGAATCTTCTTCCAGAGGTCGATGGGCATATGGTTGTCCGTGCTTGCCCAGCGCGGCGTGACGGTGATCACGTCCACGAGTCCGTTTTCCGTCCAATCGAAAAAGTCAAAGCCGAAGCGGAGCGCCTTTTCGGGCGTGTCGGGCAAGCGAACCGCGATCCGCACGCGGTGTCCCCACCGTTTTTCCGCATCCTGCGCGAGCGCGTACACGCTTCTCATAAAATCGTTGATGACGAAGGTCCCCTCGTATTCCCTGCCGATGCCGAGCGAGAAGATCTCTCTCATGAAGTCCAGCTCGATGCCGTACACGTCAAAGCGCGCCAGCGCTTCTTCGATCACGGTCAGATAATGCGCCCTGACCTCCTCAAACATATAGTCAAGCGCATATTCGTAATACCCCGCAGGCTCTCTGTGGGATGCGCGGTTTTTGTGTCTGTTCTGACGGAAGAAGTCGCTGTGCAGAATGGATTCCGCCGCGCCCGCCTCGTGAATGTCGTTCATACGGATGCTGACCCACGGACGGATGCCGATCTCACGGAGCGTGTCGATCCAGACCGCTTGCAGGCTCGTACCGTAATCCCGATCAAATTTTTCCACCAGCGCGACGGAGCTGACGACGATATTGGTCTCGTTCTCGTCCGTCTTACCCTCTGCCACCCATCGGCGGTAGGTATCCATGATATTGCCCGTCTTTTCGGAATCGTACCACGGTCCCGACGCGCCGAGACAAACGAAAAAGTCGGTGATCTGCGTGTCCTTATATTGCAGAATAAAATTCCGCGCGTCGTCCATGGTAATGCGGTCGTAACCCGCGCGCTTTCGGGAAAATACGAAATGGTTGGGGTCCTCGTTAAAAAATATACGTCCCATATACGCCCTTCCTTTTTATTTGCTTCATGATTCTTTTGGAATTCAAATTTGGGTGTTAAATTCTTGTTTAGCGGTGTAATTTTTTCAAAAAGTAAACAATCCCAAATCCTTTCTGAATTCCTAATTTCTAATTCCTAATTCCTAATTTGTTTGCGCCTTTGGCGCAAACAAGAATTTACCGCCCTCAAACGATCACGTTCTGCCTTTTAAAGAGCCTTTCCTTGAGCGCCTTTGCCAGCGCGCTGTTTTCCTCGTTTGCAAGCTCGGGATCCTCTGCGAGCACGCGCTTGGCTTCGTCAAAGGCGGTATAAAGGAGCTTCACGTCCTTTTCCAGAGAAGCGATGCCCAGATCGAAATCCCCGCTCTGACGCGTTTTCCCGAAGGTCTGCTCCAGAAAGTCGCCCGGTCCGCGCATTTCCAGATCCTTCTGCGCGATGGCAAAGCCGTCGTTCGATTTGCACAGAATGCCGAGTCTTTCCTTTGCCTTCTGCGTTTTGCTGTCGGAAACGAGAATGCAGTAGGATTTTCTCGTGCCTCTGCCGACGCGACCGCGAAGCTGATGCAGGGCGGAAAGCCCGAAGGCCTCCGCGTTTTCCACGATCATCAGCGTGGCGCGCGGTACGTTGACGCCGACCTCGATGACGGTCGTGGACACCAGAATGTCCAGATCGCCCGAGGCGAAGGCGTTCATGATGCGATCCTTTTCCTTCCCGTTCAATTTGCCGTGAACGAAAGCCGAGCGGTATTCGGGGAAAACCTCCTCGGAAAGCAGCTTGGCGAACGCCACGGCAGCCTTCAGACGGGGCTTTTCCTCCTCCTCGCCGCCGAGCGCGAACAGATCGTCCTTCGTCAGCGTATCGCCGCTCTCGGAAACGAGCTTTTCCTCCTCCTCCACGGCGGGACAGACGATATAGACCTGACCGCCCGCCTCAATATTTTTTCGGATAAAGGCGTTCAGCCTCTCCCGATACGATTCGTTTACCAGGAAGGTATCCACCTTCTGTCTGCCGGGAGGCATCTCGTCGATCACGGAAACGTCCGTTTCGCAATAGAGCACCATCGCGAGCGTGCGCGGAATCGGCGTCGCGCTCATCGTCAGAACGTGCGTATCCCTGCCCTTTTTGGCAAGCGCCGAGCGTTGCGCCGCGCCGAATCGGTGCTGTTCGTCGATCACGGCAAGTCCCAGATCGTCAAAAGCCACGGTATCCTCGATCAGCGCGTGCGTGCCGATCACAAGGTCGATCTCCCGCGCGGCAAGTGCGGCAACCGTCTTTCTTTTATTCGCCGCCGTCATGCTTCCCACGAGAAGCGCCACGCGATAGCCCATCGCGCCGAAGGTTTCGGAAAGCTCCCCGAAATGCTGTCTTGCCAGGATCTCCGTCGGCGCCATGATCGCCGCCTGCTTACCGTTGATGAGCGCAAGATATACGGCGTACGCGGCGCAGACCGTCTTGCCCGAGCCGACGTCACCGATGACCAGACGGTTCATCAGATTGCCGCTTTTCAGATCGGAGGCGATCGCCTCAAAGGTTCGCTTCTGCGCGCCCGTCAGCGCGTAGGGAAGCGTGTCCATAAATGCGGTACCGTCAAAATTTTGGTACGGTTCCGACGCGCGGAGCTTCTCGTTCTTTCCGTACAGCATCATGGAAAGCGCGAACATGAAAAGCTCGTCGAAGGCAAGTCTGCGGATCGCCGGCAGCGTTTCCTCCATGGCGCGCGGCCCGTGGATCATGGCAAGCGCATCCGTAACGCCGCAAAGCCCAAGCCTTCTTCTCATGTCATAGGGAAGATATTCGGCGATGCCGTTTTTTTCGGAACGGACCGCCTCCAGCGATTCGCGGATGACGGATCCCATGAATTTCTGTGTGATGCCCGCCGTCAGCGGATAGATCGGTACGAGGTCGCGCAGAGGCGTGATGCCATCCACGGATTCCATGATGGGATTGGTCATGGAAACGCCCGAACGCTCTCTCTTGACCTTGCCGAAAAAGCGGAAGGTCATTCCCTTTCCCGCTTGATCCTTGATATAGGTCTGATTGAAAAAAATCAGATTGCAATTGCCCTCGCCGTCAAAGCCCGTGAATTTCGTCAGCGTCATGCCCTTGCGGATCACCGCGTTCTTCGGAACGCCCGCAACGGTCAGGATCAGGGAGCATACCTCTCCGTCCTGCGCGCTCGCCGTCGTTTTCACGTTGCCCCTCGGCTCGTAGGCGCGGGGGAAGCGGTATACCGCGTCAGCGGCGGTAAAAACGCCGATTTTGTGAAAAGCCTCCGCGCGCTTTTCTCCTACGCCGTAAAATCGTTCGATCGGCGTATCCTTTCCTTTTTCCAAAAAACTCTTTCTCATAGCTCTCCGTTTCCGTAAAAACCGTAAATTTCTTTGTGAATCCATTATAGCACAGATCACGGAAAATAGAAAAGCCCCCTCGGTGATATTTTTCGGTTTTTTCAATTTTTTTCACGGTGTGTCGGCTGCTTCTTCTGCTTCTTCTTTTTAGGAAGCGGCGCTTCCGTTATTTTCGCGCTGCGCGCGGCATCAACAGAAGCATCAGCATCAGCATTCACATCAACATCCACATTTACAGTTATATTTACATTTACATTTACATTAAGGTTTCGATCGGTTTTTATTTTGAAAAAGGGTGGGTTTTGATTGAGTTTTATTTTGAAAAAGGGTGGGTTTTCATCAGATATTGATTTAAAAAAGGGTGGGTTTTCATCAGATATTGATTTAAAAAAGGGTAGGTTTTCATCAGGTTTCGATTGGAAAAAGGGTGGGTTTTGATTGCGCTTCGTTTTGAAAAAGGGTAGGTTTTGATTAAAAAAAGGGTAGGTTTTTACGGATACGGGATTTTTTCGCAACGGATCCAAATTCCGCCGATGTCAGCGCTTCCATATCATAAGACGAAAAAAACGGCGAAATCCGCCGCGTCTTTTCAATTGTTCACAAATTATTTACAATTGAACGGTGACGGCGAAAAGGGCAACGCCGAGCCGTTTTCCGCGGAATGAAGGGCAGGAACGCCGACTTTGGAAAAATGGATTTTTTGTGAGAAATCCCCCGACAAATTCAAAAAAATATATTGACATGGTTTTTTTTACATGATATACTGTTATAAAATGCCGTTTGTTTCATAAGCATACAGAAACAAACCCGACGTAATCTATGGAAAGGAATCCCCGTCTGCCAATGAAAACAAAAACCATCCTGATGGAAAAAATCAAGGAATCCGTGGCTTCCGTTTTGCCCGTTTCCCTGATCATTTTCCTGCTCTCCTTCACGATCTGCCCTTTGCCAAACGCCGTTTTTATCTCCTTTATCTTCTCCGTTTTTATCATGATCTTCGGCATGGCTCTTTTTACGCTGGGCGTTGACAAATCCATGACTCCCATGGGTGAGCACGTCGGCGCGACGATGACGAAAACCAAAAAGGTCTGGATCGTTGCGCTCGTCTCCTTCTTTATCGGTACGCTGATCACGGCATCCGAGCCCGATCTGACGGTGTTGGCGCAGAAGATTTCCGCCATTGATTCGCAGGCTTTCATCTGGACGGTTGCGCTCGGCGTCGGCATCTTTCTCTTGCTTGCGGTTTTCCGTATCGTTTTTAAAATCAAGCTTCGCTACGTGCTCTTTATTTCCTACGGACTGGTATTCCTGCTTGCGGCGTTCTCCTCGCCCTCCTTTCTGGCGATCGCCTTCGACGCCGGCGGCGTTACGACGGGCCCTCTGACCGTCCCCTTCATCATGGCGATGGGTGTCGGTATCTCCTCCATCTCGTCCGACGAATCCGACGACAGCTTCGGTCTGATGGCGCTCTGCTCGGTCGGTCCGATCCTCGCGATCCTCGTCCTCGGACTGATCTATGACGTCGGCGACGTGACGCAGGGAAAGGATGCGCTCGTAGACTTTCTCAACTCCCGCGAATTCGGCATGGAATTCATCACGGCGCTCCCGCACCAGCTTCTGGAGGTTGCCAAGGGTCTTTTCCCCGTCGTGATCTTCTTCTTTATCTATCAGCTGATCGCAGGCAGAGTGCCGAAGGATCAGGTGCTCCGTCTCCTGATCGGCGTTCTGTATACGTATACCGGCATCGTTCTTTTCCTGACGGGCGCGAATATGGGCTTCCTTCCCGTCGGTCAGTATATGGGCGAAACGATCGCCGCTTCTCCCCTGAAATGGATTCTGATCCCCATCGGTATGCTCCTCGGCTACTTCATCGTCCTCGCCGAGCCTGCGATCCACGTTCTGGAAAAGCAGGTAGAGGAGGTTACTGCGGGCAGTATTCCCAGCCGAATGCTGAAATTCGCGATGTCCATCGCGGTTTCCATCGCCGTCGGTCTGGCGATGTTCCGCGTCTTTACGGGCATCTCTATTCTCTGGTTCGTCGGCATCGGCTACGCCGTCGCCCTGCTCCTCTCCTTCGTCGTTCCCGAGGTCTTTACCTCGATCGCCTTTGACTCGGGCGGTGTCGCTTCGGGCGCAATGACCTCCACCTTCCTTATGCCTCTCGCCATCGGCGCGACGTTCGCGGTCGGCGGCAATATCATGACGGACGCCTTCGGCGTGATCGCTATGGTCGCTCTCCTGCCTCCGATCACCGTGCAGATCCTCGGTCTGATCTATCAGATCAAGCTGAAGATTGCCGAGAAGGAGGAAGCTTTGGAAGCGGCGGCAAACGCAGGCGAGGTCATCGAGCTGAATCCCGTTTTCGACGAAACGGTCGAGATTCCTGCGCACGTGACGGTGGAAATGCCCGTCTACCGCGATCCGCAGACAAACGAAGAATATCCCGATATCATCGAATTTACGCTGCCCTTCTGATCGGGCCGCGCATACGGTATGAGGTGTTATATGCAGAATTTATATTGGTTTATCATGATTTCCAAGCGTTCGGACGCCGAGCTCGTGCTGGAGCTTTGCCAGGAGCTTGAGGTGCCCCGCCTTTACAGCTGTCTTGCCAACGGAACGGCGAAATCCCAGCTTCTCGACCTTCTCGGTCTGGAGCTTTGCGAAAAGACCGTACACCAGACGGTCGTAACGCATAACAAATTACACGAATTGATCTCTGCGCTGGAATGGAAGCTCCATATTGACCTTCCCGGTCAAGGTATCGCGCTTGCCATCCCGCTTTCCAGTATCTCAACAAAAAAATCGCTCGACTTTTTCGCGGGCGGCCATGCGGAGGATGAAATGAAAGAAAAAGAACAAGTACACCCCCGTCAGATGGAGCTGATCATCGCCATCTGCAACAAAGGACACACCGAGGACGTTATGGAATGCGCGCGCGCGGCAGGCGCGGGCGGCGGTACCGTACTGCACGCAAAGGGTACGGCAGGCTCCGAATACGCCGAGAAATTCTTCGGACTTTCTCTGGTAGACGAAAAGGAGATCATCTATATCGTTTCCAAAAAGGATACGAGAAACGCCATCATGCAGGCGATCACCGACGGCGCAGGTCCCGGAACGAAAGCGCACGCGCTCGTATTCTCGCTCCCCGTTTCCGACACGGCGGGCTTCCGTTTCTACGACGACACGGCTCCCGTTCATGCGAAAAACGACTTTGTCAACTGAATCCTTTGAGAGAGGAAAGCCCGAACGGATTTTTTCGTTCGGGCTCAGACCGTCGAAAAAGCCATGTAGAAAATTCAAAAATAAAAAGTTGCACAAAGCTGGAAAGGCTCCCTCTGGGAGGCAATGCCATTTAGTTAAGGAAAGTCCAAAATAATAGTAAAAAATTCAAAAAAGGTATTTACAAAAAGCCAAATGTGTGCGGTCTATTTTATTAACCGCGTTTAATAAAATCGACCCTTGAAAATAGAGGTAAATCCGCTATTGACAAGGAGAAAGCAAAATGAAGCACACAGCCAAACGCATAAAAAGAATTCTGAAAAAATGTTTAAAAGAGATATCT
>JAFQOX010000155.1 GCA_017412045.1 Clostridia bacterium | reverse complement strand
TCGCTTTTTCTACGGAAGTTCATTGCAAAAGCCTATTGGGGGCTAAATAAGACGGTGGGGATCGATGCAGTTCCGACGATGCACCCCGCCGAAGGCAAGGCTTCCATACGCACACGGCTCCCCGAATAGCCGACGGCGTCCGAAACCGTGCCGACGGTTTCGGCAAGCAATATCGTACTCTGATTTGCCCTGCAAATCAGAGTGCATTTGCGCAGAGTCCGGCGGGATTCGCGGTATACCGCTCCCATACGCACCGGCGATCAAACGGCACGTTTGTTTACTTCTTTTTGGTACTTTTTCTTTTAAAGAAAGAAAAAGTACACCGTTTCCCCTCTTTATAAAAGGGAATTATTTGATAAAAAGCCCCGTCCGTTTACAGAACAAAACCAATCTTTTTGCTATAAGATTTTTAAATATGAAAAATCTTATCTTTTTCACATTCGATAAAAAATTACATTAAAATAAAAAAGTAAATGCCGTTGATATGCAAATTTCGCCATATTGACAAAAGGTTGGTTTTGTGGTATAAATGAAATAGTAAGATATATGGAAAAAACAGATTTTTTACAAATTATCGGAACGGAGTTGATCATTTGGAATCCAACGAATATTATAAGAAGCTTTTAAATATGGCAGTGCTTGCCGGTTCGATCATGATCTCATCCGGCGCGGAGACGCACCGCGTGGAGGATACCCTGCAACGTATTCTCGGAACGACGGATTTTGAGCACGCGGATGCCTTCGTTTTTACGACGGGGATGGTCGTGACACTGTCCGATCCTTCCGGAGAAACGCTCTCGATTTCCCACCGCGTTACGGATACCTCGCGTAATTTCGGGCGGATTGCCGAGGTCAACAGCGTATCCCGTGCTTTTTGCAGCGGTCTGATCACGCTGGACGAGGCGACCGTCAGATTGCGTGAGATCAAAACGAAGAAGCTGTACGGCTCGTTCATCTTGCATTTGGGCTATATTCTCGCCGCGGCGGGCTTCGCCATTATGTTCGGCGGAGAAATTCCCGATGCGATCGCTACGATCTTTTGCGGTATCGTTCTGTCGGTCGTCAACCTGGATCTCGGTCCCAAAATCGGCAGAGGCTTTGTGACGACGATCCTTGCCGCCGCGTCGATTACCGTAACGGCAACGCTGGTATCGTACGTATCGTATCATTTTTTGAATTTCTCGTTACAGACGAATTACATGATCATCGGCGCGATCATGCCCATGGTTCCCGGACTTGCCATGACCACGGCGTTCCGTGATATTTTGCAGGGGGATTATTTGTCGGGGGGCTCCCGCATCCTGGAGGCGCTGATGGTTGCCGTCTGCGTGGCGATCGGCATCGGTACGGGCATGGGCTTGTCCGATATGCTCGGTCTTTCCGAAACGCTGACGCTTTCCTTCCATCTTTCCGTTTCCAACGTGCCGGAGTTTCTGCTTGCGGCTGCGTCTGCGGGTCTGGCAATTCTCGGAATGTGTATCTTTTTCGATACGCCGAAAAAGTGCTTCCTTGCCTGTGGTCTGAACGCGTTTCTTTCGTGGGGCGTTTATCTGATCGCGGACTACGCGGGACTCAACGGTCTCTGGGCGTCGTTTCTCTCGACGCTGGCGGCGGATCTTTTCGCGTATTACAGCGCGCGGATTTTGAAAGCGCCCGTGCTTTTTTTCCTCGTGGCGGGTATATTGCCGATGGTTCCGGGTATCAGTATTTATCAGGGGGTATACAGCTTCATCTTCGGCGGAAACGCGGGTGAGATCCTTGCTTCCGCGGCGATGTCTACCGGCGTAATTGCGATCGCGGTTTTTCTGATGGATACCGTTCTGGATATCGAGAAACGTATTCGCGCATATATATTGAGGAAGCGAAAAAAATCTTAAAAAACTGTCTCTCCACATTCCGCGATCAGCGGAATATCATTTTGACAAGGTCAAAATATTACGTTTCGTCACAGGCGAAATATATCACTGCAACGTCGGCGACCTGAAGTTGACGGCATTGCTTATAGAGGAAGGATGTGATCACAATGTCTGAAGCATACGAATTGAAGGAAAAAATTAAGGATTTTCTGGAAATACGAGATTTCAAATCTTTGAAAAATTATCTTTTGGAGCAGAATCCCGTGGATATTGCAGAGGTAATGGACGATTTCGGAGATAAGGAATTTTCGCTTTGTTTTCGATTATTACCGAAAGAGCTGGCGGCGGAGGCTTTCGTTAATATGGACAGTGATCGCCAGAAATTGCTGATCGACGGACTCAGCGACGCAAAATTAAAGGAAATCCTGGACGAAATCTGTCCCGACGATGCGGCGGATCTCGTGGGAGAAATGCCGGCGGGCGTGGTTTCCCGAATCCTCAAGCATACGGATCCCGAAATGAGGGACGCGATCAACGCGATCTTGCGCTATCCCAAAAACAGCGTCGGCAGCATCATGACGACGGAGTACGTCAGCTTACGCCGCAATATGACGGTCGCGGAGGCGATCGCGAAGATCCGCCGCGTGGGCGTGGATAAGGAAACCGTCTATACCTGCTACGTCACGGAACAGCGTAAGCTCGTCGGCGTTATTTCCGTGCGCGCGATCCTGGTCGCGCAGGACGATGAAATTCTGGAAAACCTGATGACGACGGAATGTATTTCCGTACTGACGACGGACGACCGCGAGGCTGCCGTGGAAAAGATCGGCAAATACGGCTTTCTCGCGATCCCCGTTCTGGATACGGAGGAACGGATCGTCGGCATCGTCACCGTCGACGACGCAATGGACGTTATGGAAACGGAGGCGAGTGAGGACATCGCGCAGATGGCGGCAATTCTCCCCTCGGAGAAGCCCTATCTGAAAACGAGCGCGTTTCGTCTCTGGCTCTCCCGCGTGCCGTGGCTTCTGCTTCTGATGATTTCGGCAACGCTGACCTCCAGAATTATTTCTTCCTATGAAACGGCGCTTGCGGCGTGCGCGGTTCTGACCGCGTTTATTCCCATGATCATGGGTACGGGCGGTAATGCGGGCGGTCAGGCATCCGTTACGATCATCCGCGGACTTTCCCTGGATGAGATCCGATTGAGCGATACCCTGTGGGTCGTCTGGAAGGAATTGAGAGTTTCTCTTCTCTGCGGCTTGACGCTGGCTCCCTTCGCTTTTCTGAAGGTCATGTACCTGGACGGTCTCTGGAGAGAGCCGGACGGCGTGCGTATTTCTCTGATCGTATCCGCGACGCTCTTTCTGGTCGTCGTTGCGGCAAAGCTCGTCGGCTGTCTGCTTCCCCTGCTCGTGAAGGCGGTTCGCCTGGATCCTGCGGTCGTCGCCAATCCTTTTATCACGACGGTCGTCGATGCCCTGGCTCTGGTCGTTTACTTTGCGCTGGCGTCCCGCCTGGTTCCCGCGCTTGCGGCAGGCGCGCTTCCGGTGTAAGGTGCGCGAAAAAGGAAAGATCGACTTTTTCGCGACGTAAAAAGACGTTTTTGTAACAAAACTCCCCGTTTTCTTTCGGTTGAAAACGGGGAGCTTTTTGATGCGTATACGTTGGATTACTGCTTGGGAATCAGCTTTTCCTTGCCGCCCATGTAGGGACGGAGCGCGGCGGGTACGTTGACGGAGCCGTCCGCGTTGAGGTTGTTTTCCAGGAATGCGATGAGCATACGGGGAGGAGCAACGACGGTATTGTTCAGCGTGTGAGCGAGATATTTTTTGCCGTCTGCGCCGTTGACGCGGATTTTCAGGCGGCGCGCCTGCGCGTCACCGAGGTTGGAGCAGCTGCCGACCTCGAAATATTTCTTCTGTCTGGGAGACCAAGCCTCGACGTCGATGGATTTCACCTTGAGGTCCGCGAGGTCGCCGGAGCAGCATTCCAGCGTGCGGACGGGAATGTCGAGAGAGCGGAAAAGGTCGACGGTGTTCTGCCAGAGCTTTTCGAACCACATCATGCTGTCCTCGGGCTTGCAGACGACGATCATTTCCTGCTTTTCAAACTGGTGGATACGGTAAACGCCGCGTTCCTCGATGCCGTGCGCGCCCTTTTCCTTACGGAAGCAGGGGGAATAGCTGGTGAGCGTGTAGGGGAGCTTCTTTTCGTCGAGGATCTGGTCGATGAATTTACCGATCATGGAGTGCTCGCTGGTGCCGATCAGATAGAGGTCCTCGCCCTCGATCTTGTACATCATGGCATCCATTTCCGCAAAGCTCATAACGCCCGTGACGACGTTTGCGCGGATCATATAGGGGGGGATGCAGTAGGTGAAGCCGCGATCGATCATGAAGTCGCGCGCATAGCTGATGACAGCGGAGTGCAATCTTGCAATATCGCCCATCAGATAGTAGAAACCGTTGCCCGCGACGCGGCGTGCGGAATCGAGGTCGAGACCGTTGAAGGTTTCCATGATCTCGCTGTGATAGGGGATCTCAAAGTCGGGAACGACGGGATCGCCGTAGCGCTGAACCTCGACGTTTTCGCTGTCGTCCTTGCCGATCGGAACGGAGGGATCAATGATGTTCGGGATGGTCATCAGAATCTTTTTGATCTTTTCCTCCAGCTCGGCGCATTTCGCTTCGAGAGCGGCGAGTGCTTCGGAATTTTCGGTCACGAGCTTCTTTGCGGCTTCCGCTTCTTCCTTTTTGCCCTGCGCCATGAATTTACCGATGGTTTTGGAAACCTTGTTGCGGTTTGCGCGAAGCGCGTCGGCCTGCTGCTTCGCTTTGCGGTTTTCCTCGTCAAGAGCGATCACCTCGTCTACGAGAGGAAGCTTCGCATCCTGAAATTTGTTTTTGATGTTTTGCTTTACGATTTCGGGATTTTCACGAATAAATTTCAAATCAAGCATATGGTATCTCCTTTTTATGCAGACGTATTTTTGTAAAATAAAAAGCGGGCAGCGCCCGCCGGAAACCGAACTGCGCAGCATTTCGGTTTGCTTAGCCTATCCAAGCTTTGCTTGCATTGAAACAATGCAAAACGGCAAGGGCGATTTTGCGCAATTTCCTATGCAATAAAAAAGCCTTCTCCCCTTGCTGTGCATGGGACGAAAAGCCCCCGTGCTGCCACCCAAATTGCCGCCGAGGACGGCAGGAGTACGATCCCGCAACTCTCGTCGCGCGCTCCGAAAGCGGACTCTCACGGACGCTGCCAACGGCTCGCACCGACAGCCGTTTCTCTGTGCGCAGGATATCCGATCAAGCTTTCATCGTTGTATGAAAGATATTATACTGCCTTTTTTGCCAAAAAGCAATAGTTTTTCAAAAAAATCCGATTTTATTTCCGTGGAAAATCTACATTTTGCGTATGCGGAAATCAGGGACCGCACTATATCAGAAAATGGTGATATTGTATAAAAAAAATAAGAATTTTGAGAAAAATTTATTGATTTTTTAATTATATTATGATATAATAAATAAACTAACAAAAAGCATTGCTTTGTGGCACGAAAACGGAGGATTGGCCTATGAACAATGTGGAAAGATTCAACGCGGTGTTGAATTTTGAGAAGCCCGACAGACTCCCCGTGATCGAATGGGCGAGCTGGTGGCCGGACACGGTCCGCCGCTGGTGGACGGAGGGCCTCTCGCAGACGATTCCTTGGGATCGGATACAAACGCACTTGGGGCTGGATTATATCCAGCGCGTCTGGATGCCTCTGACGACACCGGACTGTCCGAGACCGCCCTCGCACGGTGCGCCGCTGATCGAGACCGAGGAGGATTACGAATCGTTTAAAAAATATCTGTATCCGGATGAGACGCATTCGAATTATCGGAAGAAGATGGATGCTCTGCGTTCTCTCGCGGACGGACATGATAAGGGCGACGCCGTGATCTGGTATTCCTACGACGGTTTTTTCTGGTTCCCCCGCGTACTGATGGGTATCGAAAATCATTTGTACTCATTTTACGACGAGCCGGAGCTTTATCACAGAATATGCGAAGATCTTGCCGATTATATCATCGGCGAGCTTCCGAAAATATACGCTGTATGCCGGCCGGATTTTATGGTCATCTCCGAGGATATGAGCTATAATAACGGTCCCATGATTTCGGAGGATTTGTTCAACGAGTTCATCCTGCCGTATTACCGCAGGATCATTCCCGAGATCAAAAAATACGGAACGAAGGTCATCGTGGATACGGACGGCGATGTCTCCATGATGATTCCGTGGCTGATCCGCGCGGGCGTTGACGGCGTATTACCTCTCGAGAGACAAGCAGGCGTGGACCTTGTGAAGCTCAGGGAGCAGTATCCGGATTTCCTTTTTATCGGCGGATTTGATAAAATGACGATGTCCGTGGGAGAGGAGGCTATGCGAAAAGAATTTGAGCGTCTTGCTCCCGTGATGCGCTCGGGCGGGTATATCCCCTCCTGCGATCATCAGACTCCGCCGGGGGTTTCGTTTGAGAATTATCAAATTTACGTCCGTTTATTGAAGGAATATGCGGAAAAAACTGTAAAATGAACGATTTGAATCAAAAACACTTGTTCATAATACATAAAATCATCAAAAGAAAATTGTCTAAAAGGCAGAATATTTTCCAAATGCAAAATTAAGGTTTGATTTATGGTGTCTATCGGTGTTATAATATATAATATGACATCAGTATCAATCGGACTTGCCCTTGCGTCCGAAAAAAATTCTGCAGTGTTAAAAATTTATAACTTGGAGGAACATACAGAAATGAAGAAAGTATTGGCTTTTCTGCTCGCGCTTTCCATGTGCCTGGTATTCGTTACCGGTTGCACGAAGATTTCCAAAGACGACCCTGCTGCAAAGGGTGCGGAATTCGACATTTATCTCGGTAAAAAGGTCATGAACCTTGACCCCGCAATCGCGTATACCGACGATAACGCAGTCAAGATCATCAACCTGATTTTCGAAGGACTTTTCAGACTTGACGAAAAGGGCAAGCTGAAGAAGGCTCTTGCGAAAAAATACGAAATTCTCGAAGATCCCAAGACCGGAGAAGATTATCTGGAAATCACGATCAACGACACCTACTGGAGCGACGGTTCCGCCGTTCAGGCAAACGACGTTGTCTACGCTTGGCGCCGAATCCTCAATCCCGATTTCGACAGCCCCGCAGCTTCTATGCTTTATTGCATCAAGGGCGCAAAGGATGCAAAGAGCGGCGACGTTTCTGTTTACGATATCGGTCTTTACGCTGTAAAGGCAAACAAATTCAGAGTTTTCTTTGAAGAGGGTACGAACATTGATGAGTTCCTCTACAACCTCGCGAGCCCCGCGCTCGTTCCCGTTCGTGAAAACAAGGTTGCTTCCTATCCCGACACCTGGTCCACCAGCGCAACCGACCTTTCCACCAACGGTCCCTTCCGCGTAAAGAAATTCACCGCGGACGATCCCACCGAGCATATCACGCTCGAACGCTCCAAATACTACTACCTCAATCAGGAGGTAGAAACGGAAGCGAAGGATAAGTACGTTACTCCCTTCAGAATTAACATCCGTTACGATGCTCCGCTTGATTCCGCTAAGGTCGTTCCTTCCGGCGATCTCATCAACGTAGCAGGCTCCGACGTTATCAGTATGTTCAACAACAAAGAAATCTTCTACGTTTCCGGCTTGAACGCTGCGACCGCAGGCGCTTACGGCAAGAACGTAAAGACCGAGGAAGAAGCTTCCGCTTTCACGTTCTACTTCAACTTCGAAAAAGATTTCGCTCAGGAAGCCGTCATCAGACAGGCGTTCTCCATGGCACTTGACAGAAATCAGATCGCTACGAATCTCGGTCTCGGCACGACTGCCGCAACCGGTCTTCTCAACGGTAAGGTTTATAACACCAAGAAGGGCACTTCCTTCCGCAAGGCAGGCGGCGACGTGATCTCCGCTTCCGGCGACATTGCCGGCGCGATCGCGCTTCTCGATCAGAACGGCATCGATCCTACCGATTACGATACGATCTACGTTTTGATCCGCGGCGACGAAATGAATGACAGCTACGATTCCGAGGTCAACGGATACATGAGCAACGAAAAAGCGATCCTCCTCGCAGCGATTGAAGCATGGAGAGCAATCGGCTTTGACGTTGAATATGACATCGTAAACTATCATAACTGGGTAGAAAACGACAAGGGCGAGCTGGTCGACGAAGGCTTTGCAGGTAAGCTTGAACGCGGCGACTACGGTATCGTCGGTATGGATTACCAGATGATTTCCACCTACGCGCTTTACAACCTCGCAATGTTCTCCACCGAATACAGCGGCAACGCTTCTCTCCTCAAGGGCTATACCAGCGAAGCGTTTGACAATCTTCTCACGGATGCATTCAAAGAATCCGACGCAACAAAGAGAGCGGAAATTCTTCACAATGCAGAAAAGCTTCTGGTTAACGAAGAAGCAGCCGTTATCCCCGTCGTATTCAACGCAAACGCTTACGTCGTTTCCAAAGAGCTTTCCAACGTAAAGACGGACTACTGGGGCGTTCAGATCTTCAAGAAGACAAGTCTGAAGAACTACGTTCAGTATCTCCCCTCCGTTAGAAACAATAACGATGAAGAAACCGAATAATCGTTCGATTTGAACCGATCCCGACAGACTCCGGTCTGTCGGGATTTTTTCTGCCCGTGCGGGAAGGGTGGACGTCAGAAAATTCCTTCCCAGGTGATGCCTTCCAGAATCCGCAATCGGGATAGTCCGTCGCAAAATTCACTGAGCGCGACCGCAAAATCGTCGCCGTCCCGATTTTGAAAATGGACGGCGAGCGCGCCGATGGCTTCATCGCACCGGTTGGTGTTGGCGTATCCCGCCGTACAGACGAGAGAAGGAAACACCCGATCCCAGAGCGCGATCAGGGCGAGAACGTCGCCTTCCATGGCGTCGGCTTTTTGAAACGCTTCCTCCGTTTGCGGCAACGATCCGGCTATTTTCAACATTTCATCGATGCGCGCGGTCGTTTGCAGGGCGTTGACCGTCACGAAAAGACAGACGGAGAGAAGCAGGGATATGGCAATGATAAACGATTTCATGGAAATTTTCCTCTATTTGATGATTCTGATGTGAGTTCGATGAACATCCGGAAAGATAAATTCTTGTTTAGCGGAGATGTTCCGTAGAAAAGCGAACATGAGATTCGCACCAATGTAGGGACCGGCGTCCCCGACGGTCCGTGAATACAAACAAAAATTGCGCTTGTGATTTGTAGAATGTTACAATTCACCTATATGATTTTGTAAAAATATTTCATTTTTACGTGGACCGTCGAGGACGCCGGTCCCTACAAGCGAATCTA
>JAFQOX010000154.1 GCA_017412045.1 Clostridia bacterium | reverse complement strand
GCGAAACGTGTGCCATCGGCACGCTTTCGCGCAGAGCGAGTGGGCTTTGCGGTATACCGCTCCCATACGCACCGGCGATCAAACGGCACGTTTGTTTGCTTCTTTTTGCAACTTTTTCTTTCAAACAAAGAAAAAGTTGACGTTCCTCCTTATCAAAGGAAAATATTTTCTAAAAAGCCCCGTCTGTTTCCAGAACAAAAACAATCTTTTTGCTTTAAGATTTTCGAATATGAAAAATCTTATCTTTTTCATATTCGATAAAAAAGAAATCCTGTTAAATTTGAAAAAGCAAATGCCGTTCTCCTACAAAAAAATCAAATCAAAATCCAAAAAGCGAAAGGAGAATGGTAATCACCGGCGCAAATAGGATCGCAGGCAAAAAATCCGCCACCTTGATCTTGGTAATTCCCATCAGATTCGTGCCGATCATGATAATGAGCAGAGAGCCTGCGCAGGTCATTTCGTTGATCGCGCTCGCCGTCATCAGAGGCGCGATCAATCCCGCCAGCAGAACGAGCCCGCCCTGGATCAAAAAAACAGCGACGGATGAAAGGAGCACGCCCACGCCGAGAGAAGAAGCCAGCATCATGGACGAAACCAGGTCCAGCATGGCTTTGGTAATAAGAATGGAATTATCGCCCGTGAGCCCCGCCTGAATGGAGCCCGTGACCGTCATGGAGCCGACACAGAAAAGGAGCGTCGCGGAAACGATCCCTTCCGCGATAGAGATATTTCCGGACGATTTTTTAAATTTCGTTTCCACCAGATTCGCCAATCGGTTGATCGCGCCGTCGATGCGAAGCAGAGTGCCGACGATCGCGCCGAGAACGACCGAAGCGATCAGGATCAGCACGTTTTCTCCGCAAAGACTTCCTGAGATACCGATATACAGCGTACACGCGCCCAAGCCGGTCATTGCCGCTTGACTTACCCTTTCGGGAATGCCCTTTTTAAAAAGAAGTCCGATACACGATCCGACCACGACCGTGATCACGTTGATCAAAACACCTAACATCATAAGCCTCCGTCATAATTTTATGGAAGAAATGGTATATTTCTCCGTGCCATTATACCACAAAGCCATCGGAATTGCAAGATTTTAACAAAAAAAGCGGCGAATCGCCGATGGTTGCTCACCTGTCCTGTATCCACACGATATAAACGGCGAGAGCTGATTTGAGCAAATTCCTATGGTACAAAAAACAACAAAGCCGACTCCGAAGAGTCGGCTTTGTTTCAGTTTTCACGAAACCGTCTTAATATCAGATGATTAGGAGAAAATTCTCTTCTTGAAGATGAACCAGTAGCCTGCGAAGCCGAGAGCTGCGGTTACGACAGCGGAGCCTGCGGTAATTGCAACAACTACGCCAGCGGAACGGCCGGTCTTGGGTTCTTCGGGGTCTTTGGGTCCTTCAGGATCTTTGGGATCTTCGGGATCTTCGGGCTTTACAGTACCGAGGTCAGCGCCACATACGTCACACTTGCCGTCTGCGTTCTTGTCTGCACATTCGGAGAGAACAGCGCCGCAGGTGTCACACTTGTGGTCGTTGTTAGCGTCTGCGCAATCGGAGAGCTTCTTGCCGCAGATGTCACAGTTGTGATCCTTGTTAGCGTCTGCGCAATCAGAGAGCTTCTTGCCGCAGATATCACAGTTGTGATCCTTGTTAGCGTCTACGCAATCGGAAACCTTCTTGCCGCAGTAGTCACAGTTGTGATCCTTGTTCGTGTCTGCGCATTCAGAAATTTCTGCACCGCAGATGTCACACTTGTGATCCTTGTCAGCGTCTACACAGTCGGTGAGCTTTTCGCCGCAAACCTTGTTATCACAGTAGTGATCGTTGTCGAGGTCGTAGTGACCGCATTCAACGTTGAGAGCAGCGTAGATCTGTTCAGCGATGTAAGCGTTGCCTGCTTCGGTTACGTCAGCAACGGAGTTGTCGAGGATGTAAGCTGCGATGAAGTCGAGGATGGAATCTGCTTCGTAAGCAACTTCCGCGTCTGCGATGTCAACGTAGATTACGTTCTTCATGGTGAATGCATAGAAGAGAGAGTGGATAGAGGTAGGTGCGGAGAGGAGTTCACCGAGGTCGATGGTAGCGCCTTCGAATACGGTGATTTCCGTTTCAGCGAGCTGGTTGTAGAGACCGTTTACATAGTCAAGAGCCTTAACGCTGAGAGTCTTAACTTCAACAACGTAGTCAGCGAGATCGCCGAGCATAGCGCGAACTTCTTCATAGTCGAGAGATTCGAGCAGAGCGCGGGTTTCAGCATCGAACTTGTCGAGGTTATCGTAGATAAAGTCGAGAGTGGGGAGCGTAATGGTGTAGGATTCGAAAATGCCGAGTTCTACGAGAGTGTTTTCGATTTCAGCGATAGCATTCTGAATTGCAGCAGCAGCTTCAGCGAATGCTTCGGCAGCACCGTCAACAACGCCTTCAACAGCGCCGTTAACGTCAACACCGATGAGTTTTTCCCAATCGATGTCTGCGAGAGCCTTGAAGTTTACCTTGCCGAGAAGAGCAACGAGGTTTTCAAGAGCAGGGCAAGAGGGAACGGAGATTTCGGGAACGGAAATTTCGGGGAGAGCTACTACGGTGCCGTCGATGTAATCTCTTACAGCTTCAGCGTCAGCGAGAACGCCGAGGATGATGTCGTAGAGCGTGCTTGCACCGGAGACGATAGCGGAATCAACGGAGCCGAGAACGGAGTCGATGGTTTCATCCTTGGTAGCGTAATCAAGAGCAGCGAAGATCTTTTCGAATACTTCGTTTGCGTAAGCGTTAGCGGAATCCTGAATGTCAGCAGTGAAGATTTCACCGAGGTCGATGGAAACACCGTCAACGACGAAGTCGAAGCCGAGACCTGCGAATGCGTTGTAGTTGCCGAGGAGAACGATCTGCGCGTCAGGGTTGATCGCGTTGACCGCGTAAACGAGCTGAGCGTATTCAACGTTGAACTTAACGTAGCTGTAGAGGTAAGATTCAACAGCGAATGCGATAGCGTCAGCTACAGGGATTTCGAGAGTGTAGGTTGCGTAGTCGCCGAACATAGCCTTAACTTCTTCAACGTCGAAGTAAGCGATCATTGCAGCGATGGAGGGGTCGATTTCATCGAGTTTATCGAGAAGGAGATCAAGAACGTTGATTTCCTGAGTGAAGGTTGCGGGGAGACCTGCTTCTACGAGAGCGCCGGTGATGGAAGCGATTGCTTCATCAATGTAAGCAACGTTTTCAGCGCCTACGAGAGCAGCCCAATCCATATCAGCGATTTCAGCGCCTGCGAGACCGGTTTCGGTGAGAACGCCGTCAAATGCGTCGTTGAGGTAAGCTGCGAGGTTAGCGAGAACGTTCTTAACGGTTTCTTCGGAGGGAGCAGGAGTCATCTGACCGAAGAAGTGGTTGAGAGCTTCGTCTGCATAGTTGTTAGCAGAATCTCTGAGAGTAACGTCAATGTAGTTAGCGATGTAAGCGATGATCTGTTCGGTAGCGAAGCCGGAGATCATGCTTTCAGTGTAGCCGATGGTGATGAGGTCAGCCTTTGCGATGATGGAGGAATCAAGGTTGTTCCAGTTCATAGCAGTGTACTTGTCATCAAGACCCATCTTAGCTGCGAGGAGTTCAGCGTAGAGAGCGTCGTCACCGCCGATAGCAACGTAGTAGGAATCAGCGTTTACGATGTAGTTTGCGGAGAATGCGGAGTTGGAGAGGAATGCGTTAAGAAGTGCATTGAGGTAAGCCTTTGCATTCTTGAGGTAGTCCTTTGCGTCTGCAACGTCACCTGCGATGTCACCGAGGAGCTGAGCGAGGTAAGCTTCAGCAGTTGCGATGAAGTCAGCGATCATTGCTTCAGCGATTGCGATCTGTTCCTGAACCTTAGCTTCGATGCAAGCGATAACTTCGAGAACAGCGTTTACTTTTGCGTTGATAAATGCGAGAGCCTTAGCAAGTTCTGCTTCAACGATGGGAGCGCCGTAAGCGTAAGCGTCAGCGATAGCAGCGTTGATGAGAGCAGCGAGGTCTGCGAGGTTGGTTTCGAGGTTTGCGAGGAGAGCAACGATAGAATCGTAGAGGTCTGCGTCGAGTTCGTCAGCGTTTGCAAGAACTGCGCGGAGAGCTTCGATGGTAGCAACGGTGCTATCAGCGGAGATGGAGATCTGGAGAGCGAAGTCTTCACTTCTGAAGTATTCTTCGTAGCCGTAAGCCCAGTTTTCTGCGTATCTTACAGCGTTGATAGCGTCAACGAGGTAAGCGTCGAGTTCAGCGATCACGCCTTCTTCAACAGCCATGTCGTAAACGTAAGCGTAGATTTCTTTGTAGTTTTCGTAAATGAAGTCGCGAACGAGAACGATGTTGTCAACGGTTTCATCAACAACGGTGTGCTGGTTTACGTAAGCCTTGCGAACCGCGTCGAAGAGGTCGTTGTGGCCTACTGCGGAGGGATGAGTACCGATACCGTTACCGATCTTGCAACGACCGAGGAAGTTAAGAAGACCCTTGAGGGTTTCGTCTGCGCAAAGCTCATCAGCCATGTAATCGGTCATGAAGTAGCAAGCGACGTAATTTCCACCAAGCTCTACGAGCTGAGCGTTTGCAGAATCATAGATACCCTGAGCAATGGATTTTGCTCTTGCGAGATAGTCCTTGTCGGGATTGAGCGTATCGAGAATGGGGGTATAGTAGTTGCTGTAGATTGCAAGAGCAATTTTGTTAACAACCTGTTTTTCGGAAAGATTATCAAGGTCGTCGAAGAAAGCAACGAGATCTTCGCTTTCATAGACGTACTTGGTGAGCATATTGTAAATGGTGAATTTGTTGGTAAGATAGTTGGGGCAACCGGTTACCTTGAAGTTTTCGGTGATTTCGTTTTTGAAGCCGCCGATAATTTCATCTTCGTTTGCTTCAACGTAAGCAAGAATGACGGAGTCTTCATAGTTACCCAAAGTGCCGTTCGCGAAGTTAATGCCTGCGGCAGCTGCGAACTTAGCGAAAGCTTCGGAGTTGGGAAGGTCAGAAAGAGCAACGAGCGAATCGAAGCCGAGAGTAGCACCCTCGCTTGCTTCCATAATTGCCTTTTCAACAGCAAGGTAGAACTGGAATACGTTTACATACTGCTGAGCACCTGCTGCACCCATCTGAGTTTCGAGCGCATTGTAGAAAGCAACTCTGTCTGCTTCAAATTCTTTGATCTGGTCAAGGGTGATGTAAGGAAGCGCGGGGTTCAGGCTCCAGACCAAGCCGTTAGCGACACCGTCTCTGCCAACGATTTCAGAGTGGAAACGGTCACGGACAACGTCGCTGAGCTTTCCGGTGTGGAAGGTTTCAACGATAACTTCAACGTCAGATTCTTCAGCGAAGTAGATGGTAGCATCCTTGTATGCTTCGTTGCCAAAGACCTGAACGGTAGCGTAAGTGGTGAGGTGAGCGTTAACAACGTCGAGGAAGTAGCCCATGTATTCGCCGAAATCAACGGTGGTATTTTCGTCAAACTTGAACTGCATACCGTTTACGGTATTCATAAGACCGATAACAACGATTTCAACGTCGGGATTGAGCTCAACGATTCTGTCAAGAATCTTGGTGTAGTTGTTGCAGAAGTCGAGAATAGTATAAACAAAGAGGTTTGCGATGGTTTCAACCTGTTCGTCGCTGAAATCGCCGATCTGAGGAAGCTCAGCGAGGATCATGTCGCGAACTTCGATGGCTTTTTCAACGAGCTCGGGATCGCAGGTTTCCATGAGAGCTTCGAGCTGAACGTAGGGAGCAACGGTTTCAAAAGAAGCATTCGGATAATTGAAGCCAATGCAATCCATCAGTCTGTGCATGATGTAAGCACCGAATTCTGCATTGCCGAGACCCATGGTGATGACGTCAGCTTCGGTGATCTTTTCGATGTAAAGCGCCTGAAGTCTTTCAAGGAACGCGTCATCAACATCGTTGTGGTGAACACCGAGGTAATCCATAAAGCCGTAATAGTTGTCTTCAACGTACTTGCCGCCACCAACGAGGAAGAGGAGGTCGCGGGAGAGCATTGCGGAAGTTGCAAGCTTGCTGTGGTTTACGTTGTAGATTTCTGCAAGATATTTTTCAAACTGCAGAGTGTAGGCGCCTTCGCCATAGTGACCGATTTCTTCGTCAGCGAAGATATCGAAGTACTTGTCTTGAGCGTATCCGTCCAAGCCGTAGCCGTTAGACATGGAGTCGCCAAGAGAAACGTAGTTGAGATTGGGCTTTTCCGTTCCATGATTGTGATCATCTACCACAGCAGCACTGACTGCGGGAGCAACGAGGCTGAAGAGCATGATCAGGGACATGAACACAGAAAGAGCTTTTGCACTCATTTTCTTGAAATTCATTTTGTTTCCTTTCCGAGGTCATAACCTCATAAAATAATAAAAAGAATTTTTTAACTGATCCCATCCGGAATCGGGGTATCTATAGTAAACTGCACGCGGCGTTGCCGCCCGTGAGAGTTTCGGGGAGACGCGGTCAGCGCGGTTCGCTTGCCGGCGTTTCCGTAAGTACAAGCTCCGAAGCGCGCAGTTTCGGATTCTTGTATGACTATTATACCATACGGGAGAACCTTTGTCAAGAAAGATTTGCCGTTTCTTTTTCCAAACTTTGAGCATTTTGCTCCGTTTTTCTTGTTGCTTTTGTTCAAAAACACACAATTGGGAACTTTCTGACCAAAAATCCGGCCGAAGATTTGATCAAATTCCCACGGAAAAAATTTCAAAGTTTTTCAGAAACGAAAATCCGTCTTTTTCGGACTCTCTTCGATTCGCGTGCATTTTTAAAGCCCGTAAACATTGACATAATATCACAAAAAAGCGTTCTTGTCAATACATTTTCCAAAAAAACAAGGACATTTTTTCATTTTTGTGAGAAAAAGTCATTTTGCACCATAATCGTATCGATTTTCGTATTTTTTTAGGATATGTTTCCGATAAAAACACAATTTGCCGTAATCATGCCATTTAAATAGATAAAAACACCAAAAAAAGCGCAAAGAACCGCGCCCGAGAGCGCGGTTCCGAAGCTTATGTTCAATTTTTAGCCCAAGCGTCGTAATCGAAATACTTGAAGTCCTTTTCGAGCTGTCTGTAGTCGTTTTTACCGACGCCCGTCAGCGGAATCTCGTTGACGCAAACGACAGCGACGGGTCTGCCGCGTTCCTCCAGATTCTCCTGGCAAAGATTGTAAATTTCACGGCAGATCGCATCTCTGCGGGAAACGTCAACGCCTGCGACGAGTTCAATGACCGCCATGGGATACTGACCCTGCATACGTTCTCTGTCGTCAACGGCAATGACGGAGCAGCCCTGTACGAGCTCCTGCTCGGCAATAAAGCTTTCGATCGTAATCGGGAATACCTTATGACCGTCGAATCTCGTGATCATGCGTTTAACTCTGCCCTTGATAAAGACGAAGCCGTCCTCGTCGATACAGCCGATATCACCGGAATGGATCCAGATCTTGCCGTCCGCGTGCTTACGCATAACGTGATCGGTTTCCGCCTTGTTATTGAAGTAGCCCTTCATCATGGTATCGCCCGTGATGCAGACCTCGCCGTCCTCGTTGTAGCCGAACTCTTCGCCCGTTTCGGGATCGAAAATACCGATCGTGGTCGCGATACAAGGAATACCGACGCTGCCCTTCTTATATCTGTCGTTGACGCAGAAGGTAGCCGCCGCAGAAACCTCGCTCATGCCGTAGCCCTGCGCGAGAGGATATTTGATGCCGTGCGAATCCATAAACGCCTGCATCTTGACCTCGAGACCTGCGTTCATGGAGTCACCGCCGGAGCCGAGCGTGAGCATGAAGGAGAGGTCGAAATCCTTCATCTCCTCGCTGTTGATCAGAATTTCGTAGAAGGCGGGGGTTGCGATCATATGCTCGGGCTTATACTTCTTGATGTATTCACCCATCTTGAGCGGATAGAATCTGGGGATCAGCGCAAGCTCCGTGCCCATCGTCAGAGGCATATGGATACCGCAAACGAGGCCGTAGGAGGAGAAGATCGGCATGATGCCGAGGAAGCGCTGACCGTCCTCGTGAATGATGCCCGCGTGACGGAAGTTGTACGCGACGGCGTTGATGCTATCGTTGGTCAGCATAACGCCCTTCGGGAAGCCCGTCGTACCGCCCGTATAGGTGATGGCAACGGTCGCGTCACCAACGTAGGGCGCTTCGATCGCCATGCCGCTTTTCGCGCAGGCAATGAAGGTATCCCAGCTGATCACGCCGCTTTTGCCGTAGGGGATCTGGCTCTTCGTCACAAGCTTCAGAGCAATCTTTTTAAAGAAGGGAAGCGACGTCGATGCCGTCTGAACGATGACGTTCTGCTGCTTGATGTCCGAGAAGATCGCCGCGACCTTGGGATACGCCATATCAATCGCGATCAGAATCTTAGAGCCGGAGGCCTTGATCATTCTCGCGATTCCCTTCTTATCCAGACGGGGGTCGATGGCGTTGAGCGTTGCGCCGATCTTATTGAGCGCGTAGAGCGCGATGATGGATTCGGGCGTGGAGGCGGAGAGCATGGAAACCGTGTCGCCCTGCTTTACGCCGAGCGCCGCAAATGCGTCCGCGCATTCGTCGATTCGCTGGATGAGCTTTTTGACGGTGATCTTCGTGCCGTAATAATAGAGCGCCGTTTGCTGCAATCTTTTCTGATTGTACTCCTTGAGCAACGAATAGATCTTCATACGGGGAATGTCGGTATCACGAACCTTGGGGTCGTAATATTTCATCCAGACTTTTTCTTGACTGACTGTTTTCTTTTCCTGCATGTTTCGTATCTCCTTTGTATAAGCATTAGGTAATAAACCGGCGCAAACCGCAGGCTCCGGAGAAAAGCCTCTCACCTTCGAAAAGCCTCTCCACAAAAACAACGGGAACAAGCGAGCCGGTTTGCGCAAAATCCGAAGAAAGAAAGCTACACAAAGCTTGCTCCTTCGACATGACAATGGAACAGGTAAATCGGGACACAGTAACCCTGACGCAGTTATTATATCACAAAAATCGGCTTTTGTCAATAAGCAATGTTTTGGCACGCTCCGTCCGACCGCCGTTATGTCACGCAAAGCCGTCAAATTGACCGTTATCTCAAGATAAAACGATAAAAAAGTTCAATTATTTACCATTTATTATAATATTCCAAGGAAGAAATCCCAACAAAAAAGCCCGCCGAAGCGGACTTTTTTTAATCCTTCAATCAAATCACGCATTCTCTTCGTATTCGTAAATGCGTTCGATCTTGGGCGCGGATCGGCTGTTGGGATCGTAGGTCACGGAGAGATATTCCTTGACCATACACTTCGCAAGCTCGATGCCGACGACCTGGGAGCCCATCGTAATGATGTTCGCGTGATTGGAAAGCTCCGCGCGCTGCGCCTGATATACGTCGTGGATGCAAGCGGCGTACGCGCCCTTGACCTTGTTTGCCGCGATGGAAACGCCGATGCCCGTTCCGCAAATCAGAATGCCACGGTCATAGGTCTTTGCGGCAACCGCCTCCGCGACGGCAAACGCCACGTTTGCATAGATCACGTCCTCGCTTCCGAGGTCGTAAACCTCGTGTCCGAGAGAAGATACGTATTTCATCAGATCCTTTTTGAGCTCCGCCGCGTTGGGATCGCATCCAAATGCTATTTTCATAATCATTACCAAGCCTTTCTCCAAAAATTAAAAATTTTTTACCTATATTATAATATACAAAAGCGAAAAAGTAAAGAATTTCTTCATAAAAATCAGAAAAAGATCATAAATTCCAATAAATCCCATTATCAATACAGGAAAGGAACCTTTTTATGAAGAGAAAAATCGTATATTCCACTCTTGCGCTTCTGCTGTTCACGCTTTCCGCGTGCGCGCCCAAGCCCAATATGGAGGAATTGCTCTCCTACCAGACCGCGGGAACGGAAATGTCGCTCCGCATCACCGACACGGAAGTTTTTTACGCCAATCTGAAAATCGAGGACGGCGGCGTCAGCATCACCTTTACGGACGAAAAAAGAGAAGGAATCTCCTACGGCATGGACAAAAGCGGACAGATCCGTATGTTTTTCGAGGATGTGGAAATCCCCCTTGATCCCTCCGACGAACTGAAATGCAAGGATTGGCTTTCTCTTTTCGCGATCCCTCACGGCGATAATATCTGGAGGATCAAGAGGGAAACCCTCGGCGGCATCTCCGTCTACGTCTGCCGCGACGAAAGGATCACGCTCTATATCGATGCCGCGTCCGGCCTCCCTTTGAAAATCGAAATGGATCGGATCACGATCGACGTATTGAACGCGAAAAGGGTTGATTCTGAACAACAATCAATACAATTAATTATGAATTGAACAATATTGCAAAAACGCAGGAAATCAAATTCCTGCGTTTTTCCATAGTCCTATATCAGCGAATGCCGTACTTTTCGATGACGTAATCCATATCCTTATCGCCTCTGCCGGAGAGATTGATGAGGACGGAGCCCTTGCCCATCGTCTTTGCAAGCTTGATACCGTAAGCCACGGCGTGCGCGCTCTCGATCGCGGGAATGATGCCCTCCAATCTGGAAAGAGCAAAGAACGCATCAATGGTCTCCTCATCGTCAATCACGTCGTACTTGACTCTGCCGAGGTCGTGGAGGAATGCGTGCTCGGGACCGGAGGAAGGATAATCCAGACCGCTCGCCACGGAATAAACGGGGGCGGGATCGCCGTTTTCGTCCTTCAGCATGATGCTGTTGAAGCCGTGCATGATGCCCTCCTCACCGTACTTGAGGCTCGCCGCGTGATCGCCGAGCGCGGGACCCTTGCCGAGAGGCTCGATGCCGTAAATTTCAACGGGATCGTTCAGGAAGCCGGAGAACAAACCCATCGCGTTGGAGCCGCCGCCCACGCAGGCAACGACCGCGTCGGGAAGCTCACCTGTCATGGAAAGAAACTGTTCTCTCGCCTCGATGCCGATCACGCTCTGGAAATCGCGCACCATCATCGGGAAGGGGTGCGGTCCGAGAACGGATCCAATGCAATAAATCGCGTCCTTATATTCGCGCGCGTAAGCCGCGAAAGCCGCGTCAACCGCTTCCTTGAGCGTCTGCAAGCCTTCGGTGACCTCGATCACGTTCGCGCCGAGAATCTTCATGCGGGCGACGTTGGGCGCCTGCTTTTTGATGTCAACGGAGCCCATATAGATATCGCATTCCAAGCCGAAATACGCCGCCGCCGTCGCGAGCGCCACGCCGTGCTGACCGGCACCCGTTTCCGCGATGACCTTTTTCTTGCCCATATATTTTGCCAGAAGCGCCTCGCCCATACAGTGATTGAGCTTGTGCGCACCGGAATGGTTCAGGTCCTCGCGCTTGACGTAAAGCTGAACGCCCGTGCCAATGCTGTTCGAAAGTCTTTCCAGATGGGAAATCGGCGTGGGTCTGCCCTGGAAATCTCTGCGGATCGCGCGAAGCTCCGAGATGAATTTTGCAGATTTGCAGATCGTATAATAGGCTTCCGTGATCTCCTTCATGGCAGCCTTCAGTTCATCGGCGATATACGCGCCGCCGTATTTTCCGAAATAACCGTTCCGGTCGGGATAATTTTTCAAATAAGTGTCGAAATTCACTCCGTTGTACTGCATAAGTATACTCTCCTTTATATGAAATTTCAGGTAAAACATTTTTCCGCCCGGCAAAAAAACAAAAAACGCCCTTGACAGAAAAATACACTCTGTCAAGGACGAATAAAATACCTATCCGCGGTGCCACCTTGATTCACGTAAACGTGCGCTTGCATGGATACTGACATATCCCCGGCAACTGACGTATGCCCTCACGTCGCAGAATACTGGGAGAACGAATCTCTTTTGACTGCGCCCTCAGCGGTCCATTTGCCAAGCAGTTTCTGATCCGGCTCTCAGCCGCCCGGACTCTCTGTGCAGTCTTGCATGACGTTATCTCCGCTTCAACGGTTTTTTGATGGTAGTATTATATCACAGTATCACACATTTGTCAATAAGTTTTTCGATTTTTTTGTGAGCCTTACCCATAGCCGACGTCACGACTCCATCTGCTTACCCAAAAAGCTTGCCGCGGTCTGGATCAGCTTGATCTCCGTTTCCGTGGCGGGAAGCTCGTATTTTCCTTCCGTACTGCCGATGGAAGCGACGCATCCGATCACGTCGCCCTCCGTGAAGATCGGCATCGCGCAGGAAACGTAATAATTCCTGTTTTCCTCCGTCAGATAAATCCGACGCTCGGGAGAGGCGGGCGCGTTATAGAGGGATCTCCCCTCGATGATCTGCTCCACGCCCTCCGAATGCTTGCGTTCCGCAAATTCCTTTTTGGAAATACCCGCGCAAGCGATCACGCAGTCCTTATCGCAAACCGCCACGGGAAGCGAGCAGGTTCGGAAAAGCGTTTCCGCGTATTCCGAAGCGAATTCCGTCAGCTCTCCGATCGGGGAATATTTCTTGAAGATCACTTCGCCTTCGCGGTCCGTGTAAATTTCGAGAGGGTCGCCCTCGCGGATACGCATGGTTCTTCGAATCTCCTTGGGGATCACGACTCTGCCAAGATCATCAATTCTTCTTACAATTCCGGTTGCTTTCATATATATTAAATCTCCTTGTTTTACAGATTTGTACTGTTAGTATCTGCAAAGCAAGGAGATTTATACTGCTGAAGATTGACTTTTTTAGATAAGCATGATACAATATCTATGGCACAAGATGTCAGACGATATTTTGCTATCCTATTTTTGAATGAAAAGGAGCGAAATCATATGAAAAAACTTTGTTTGCTGTTTGCATTTTTATGGATTGCAGTCAGCATAATGCCGTTTACTCTCGTGGCAGCCTCCTCCGAGGAAAACACGGTCGGAAAAATCCAGATCTACGTATCAAAAGATGCCTGTCTTCTGCTTAACGATAAGAAGATCGACGTACAAGGGCGCGAGCTTTACGACGCCGCCGGAAAACAGATCGGCTCGACGGATCTGATCGGTAGCTCCGGCAGAAGGTCTTACATCGTGAATGACGGCACGTATACGGTACTGAACTCCCCGTTCGTTGAGGTTCAATATCTGAAGGCGGAGGGAGCGTCCTATGTAAACGTCGGAGATCGCATCCAATATGACGCATTGGACGCAAGCACGACCTGCGTGCGTGTGAGCAAATGCGACTCCAAGGAAGTAACGGTGCAAGCACTTACCGCCGATCACAAAACATTACTTCGGGATTTGAAGAAAACACAAAACGCGCAGAATGCGGCAAATAACACATCGCCGACAATAGTGGGCATGTTTTCCGATAAAAAGCTGTCGTCCCGCACGTTTCACATTCTCGACAAGGGAATTGAGCTTGCTTTGGATTACAGCTGGGCATTTCAGATCGTGTGCGCCCTGATACTTGTTCTTTTCTTCATCGCGCAATTTTTCCTTTGCGTGAAGGTAAAAAAGCTTTTCATCGTAAAATTGCTTCCGTTTCTCTGCACTTGCGGATGCGCGATGACCGCCGTGTCCTATTTGATGGATTATTACGGTACGTATAGCGCAAATGATCCCGGCATGGCGATGGGACTGGTATTCTGGCAACAAGTCGTAACGTCCATGGGCAACGGTTGTTTGTTCGGATTGATCGCGGCTGTTGTTTATCAGCTCGTTCGCATACTCATTCGCTTCATTCTCAAAAAGCGCCGTACGCCCAAAGCCAAGGAAAATCAAGCGGAATAAATCTGATTTACTTTTTGCAATCAAGATAAAATCTCCTTTTTGATTTCGCTGAAAAATTTAAAGCTTCCGATTTTTTGAAACCGTGATCTCAATATTTATAAATTCGGAAGAATTTTTCCTGAAAAGCAAAACTGCATTTGTTGCAAGACACTACAGCAAATTCAAAACATTGCCTCTCGGAGAATCTCCCGGCAATGCCCGTTGACTGACTTTTGATCAATCTGGATTTTCGATATTGGATATCGCTCATTTTTAAATCGAAACCGCAGAGAAACGACGATATGATTTCAGACGGCTTCAGATCACGGAACATTGTTGCCGGCATATAGCATCATGAGAGCATACGGCATTTGGATTTTCTGAAAATAACAGGCAACGCTTACGGGACCAACGCGCACAGCACCTCGATTTCCGGCAAGCGTTGCCTGTTTTTATGTAAAAAGAGCAAGCAAAACCTTGATTTTGCAAAATTTTTATGATAGAATAAAAACGGATTATATTTTTGATCGGAGGAGACCGCACCGATGTTGAAAAAAAGATTGCATTTCAATACGTCCCCCGAATCGGTTGCGGAAAAATTGTCGGAATTCCCGGAAAGATACCGCTGTTATCACACAAAAAAATACAAGGGAGAATGGCAATGCCGTTTACTTATCGGCGGCAGCAATCAATTTGTTTTTCAAATGATCGATCAAACATTTGATATAACGAAGGGCAACGCAAAACCCGAATCGCCCTTGATCACGCTTGCAATCAGCGCCGACGGAGAAAATGCTTCGGTGACGGATATTTTTTTGAAATGGCAGAACCCGACGGTCTTGATCGCTTGCTTTTTGCCTGTTCTGTATCTGCTTGTCGGGGGCTATGCGATCGCTAACGGATGGTGGGCAATATTCGTGCCGTATTTGGTTTTCTTCGTTCTTCATTTCTATTGGATATGGCGCAGAATACGGCATGATCGGCTGACGTTGGACGTTTTTACGGATATGCTCATGAAAAATTTTGAATCACGTTAATTTTAAAATAATAGAAAGGAAATTTCTGATGGCTAACAAGTATTTTATGTGCAAAACGGATAAAGAGCCGCAAACGTACCGTTGCGGCGAGACCGTAAACTTTCATATTTATTACCGCGACGAGGGAAAGACCGTCCCCGCTCACGCCTTCCAATGGCTGGTTGCGGGCGATTTCGGCTTGAAGGAAGAGGGCGTCTCCGACGGCAGCACGGGCGAGCTTCATCTTTCGGCAAAATTGGATCAGCCGGGCTTCATTTACGTGAACGTGCACGCCGTAGACGAAAACGGCGCTCCCGCGGCGGAATCCGATACGCTTTTCGCAGGCGCAGGCGTGGAGATCGAAAAGATCACCTCCTCCACGACGGAGCCGGAGGGCTATCAGGAATTCTGGGAGGTTTGCAGAAAAGAGCTGTTCTGCGTAGATCCCGATCCGATCGAGATGACGAAGCTTCCCGAAACTCCGCTCCACCCCAATCACGACACCTATGACGTAAGAATCGCTTGCGCGGGCGGCATCCCCGTTTCGGGCATTCTGACGATTCCGCGCGGTGACAAAAAATATCCCGCCAAGGTTGTATATCAGGGCTACGGCGTCAAGAGCGCGTGGTATACCTATTCCGACGATGCGATCGTTCTCTGCATCAATGCGCACGGCATCAAGAACGGCGAGCCTCAATCCTATTACGACGAGCTGACCAAGGGCAGACTCGCGGGCTACGGCTTCGATGCGGAGCAGAACAAGAATCCCCATACCTGCTATTTCAAATATATGATGATCCGCGCAGGACAAGCGCTTCGTTACATGATGACGCGCCCCGAATGGGATGGCGTCAACCTCATTGCCAGAGGCGGAAGTCAGGGCGGCGTACAGGCAATGCAAGCCTCCTTCCTCATCCCCGAGGTCACCATGATCGACATCTGGGTGCCGTGGCTCTGCGACATCAACGCGGCAAGCACGGGCAGACTCTGCGGATGGGGCGACTTCTCGGGAAGCGCGATCCGTTATTTCGATACGAGTCTCCGCGCAAGATATATCACGCAAAAGACCGTTATTCTCGCGGGACTTGGTGACTATACCTCTCCCCCCGCAGGCATCGTGGCGATGTTCCACAACCTTCGCGGCGAGCGCACGCTCTATCTCGCGCAGGGCAGAGAGCATATCTATACCTCTCCGGAAACGGAAACCTTTGAGGTCAAAGAAAATTAAAAGCATAGCGCCCAATCTCTTTTTCGAGATCGGGCGCCTTTTCGCTTATTTGATATGAACGGAGAATCGCTCTTGACATTTCGGACAATCACATCGATGATCCCCTGCCACGCGAGGCAAACGGATCTGCGCGCCGCAATGCGGACAGCTACGGTAAACGTGAGTCTTGCGGTATGTCCATTTGTTTCGGCGCAAAAGAAACCATTGCTTGGTATTCCGGCGCAAAAGCAGATATTTTCGGTTTTCCTCCGCGCGCTTGGCGATTTTCTTAGAAAACATACGGTAGAACATGAAAATGCAGACGGTCAGAGACAGGACGTTCAGAACAATACGCAAAGTAGCATTGCCGACAAAGACCGTAACGGCGGAAATCACGATATAAAGTATGAGCATAGCTTTCGCAAGCTCGTCGGCTCCGTACCTTCCGCTGAAAAAAGCCGCTAATTTTTGTTTCATGGCATAAGATCCTTTCTTTTATTTAATATAATTATAGAAAAAATATACGCCAAAATATCAGAGATTATGTGAATAAAATGTAAAATTCAAGCAGTTTGCTTTTGTATTTACCGCGCGCCAAAAAACAACCAATTCATAAAAATATAAAAGGAGGGTAAACATAATGACAGACAGTCAATATAAAATGAAATGCTCGGGCAATATTCCCGAGCATTTAAATTTTGTCATCCTTCACGTATTCGATAATATCGCAGAGATTGCATTCCAAAGCACTGCATATTCTGCTTAAAATGTAACTGTCATAACGAACGACACGATTTTTGTAATATCGGTCTATCGTTTGAAATTTAACCTCCGTTCGCTTAGCCAACTCATATCGAGTAATCCCAATTTTGTCCAAATATCGATCTATCGTCAATCTTACCATTCCTATCCCTCCTTCAGTATATATTTTATCGAATATATACCTAATTGACAATTTCTCTATTTCGGTATATACTTATATAGGTATATATAAGGAGGTTTTATTCCATGAAATTACTCATCGCCGGCTCACGAAGTATTACGGACTTTGATCTGTCGCCATATATTTCCGCAGATATCCACACCATTATCAGTGGCGGTGCATGCGGGATCGACCGTTTAGCCGAAAAATATGCGGATTTGCATCGTCTTTCAAAATATATTATTCTTCCGCGCTATGACCTTTACGGACGTGCCGCTCCACTTAAACGCAACGAGCTAATGGTTGACATAGCTGATTCGGTGCTTGTCATATGGGATGGCAACTCTAAAGGCACTCAACATACGTTGAAATATGCGGAAAAGAAGAACAAGCCGATCACGCTTATTCAATATCCATGTCATTGTATAAAAAAATCCCGCTGAAATAGAGCGGTACTCTAAAGGACAGTTTTTCAAGAATACGGCATATCTCGAAAGAGGTGTGCCGTATTCTTGCGTTTGTGTCCCCAAATGCAGTGCTTGTCAGGAAAATTGACAAGTTATAGGTGAACTAAAAAAGGCTCCCTTGTGTAAAGGGAGCTGTCGCGAAGCGACTGAGGGATTGTTTTGGAGTCAAATCTAACTTTTACAATCCCTCCGTCACGGCAAAGCCGTGCCACCTCCCTTTACACAAGGGAGGCTTTTGTGCTAACCGTTACGTATGCGTGGTCTGTTTCAAATTCATTTACAATTTTAAGCTTTGACATTGATAGATAACTACGTATATCATTAGGGTTATCGGGATAAATCCTTATCTTTCTATCTCCCATATTGATATATCCATTCTGATTTTTATCGACCGATAAAACGAAAATGCCGTTATTTGTCAACAAAGTCGCAATTTTTTGTATAGCTGATAACTTATCTTGCATATGCATAAAGGTTAATGATGAGTATATTACATCAAACTGTGTTTCAAATTTAAAAGACATAAAATCATCGCAAATAAGCTTTATATTTTGATACATTGATAGATTTTCAGCAGCTCTCCCAATTGTCTTTTCAGAAATATCTATCCCACACAAGCTTTTACAATTTGGTGCAACCTTTATAGCAAGTCGCCCTGTTCCGATCCCTATTTCTAAAACAGATTTGCTTTTATCAAGCTCCATACTCTCGATAAATTTCTCTCCGTCCCACTTGTCCATATAATCTCTCAATGGTTTAGGATCGCGAGCAGGGTCATTGTTTTCATCAATTAGCTTGTTATAGTGTTCAATCACATCTCTCATAAACATCTTCCTTGTACTATTCAAGATTAATGTTTTTATTATAACACAAAAACCGCAGAAAATCAATCTGCGGTTTCTGTTTTTTTCTGTCGGTAGGTAAAACTGTCCTTTAGAGTAACGCTCTATTCAGCGGGATTTTTTGTTTCTTTTAAAGCAACACGATGCCGTGTTCCTTGCACACGCGGCGCGTTTCTTCGTCCCAGATGGAAACCTGAACCTCGCCGATATGCGCTTTGCCGAGCAGAAGCATGGAGAGACGGGACTGTCCGATGCCGCCGCCCATCGTGAGCGGAAGCTCTCCTGCAAGAAGCGCCTTGTGGAAGGGGAACCGTCTGCGCTCGTCCGCGCCCGCGAGACGGAGCTGCTCGTCGAGCGTTTTTTCGTCAACACGGATACCCATGGAGGAAATTTCAAACGCGCAGCCGAGGACCTCGTTCCAGAACATAATGTCACCGTTGAGATTCCAGTCGTCATAGTCGGGCGCTCTGCCGTCGTGGGGCTTGCCGGATTTCAGCTTGCCGCCGATCTGCATGATGAACGCCGTCTTATGCTCGCGGAGATATTCGTTTTCGCGTTCCTTGGCGGTCAGATCGGGATACATATCCTCCAGCTCCTGCGTGGTAACGAAGCTGACCTCGCGCTTGATATCCACGGTGATCTGCGGATAGCGGACCTTCAGCATATCCAGCGTGTCGCAGATCGCGCCAACCTCGCCCTTGACGGTGTTTTTCAGATATTCGAGGGTTCTGGTCTCACGGGTGATGATCTTTTCCCAGTCCCACTGGTCGGTATAGATGGAGTGAAGATTGTCCATTTCTTCATCGCGGCGGATCGCGTTCATATCGGTGTACAGACCTTCTCCCGCGGAGAAGCCGTAGGTATGGAGCGCCATGCGTTTCCATTTTGCCAGAGAATGGACGACGACGGCATCCCTTCCCGTTTCCTTGATGTCAAAGCGAACGGCGCGCTCCACGCCGCTGAGGTCGTCGTTCAGACCCGTTTCAGGATCGACGAAAAGAGGCGCCGAAACACGTTTCAGATTCAGCACGAAGCAAAGCTTATCCTCAAAAATTCTTTTAAGCATACCGATGGCGGTCTGCGTGTCGTATAAGCCGAGTGTCGGACGGTAACCGTCCGGAATGATGATTTTGCTCATAAGAAGTAACCTTTCACAGTTGAAAAGAATGATGGCGCATATAGCAGGCTATACGCGCGATGGTATACAGTATAGCATTTTACGCGATGGTTGTCAAGCGGATTTTCCTTTGAAATTTTGTTTTTCGCCGATCTGCGCATAAAAGACGGAGAAAAATACGGATTTGAAAATTTTTCCGTTGACATCCACCCATGCATCCTATATAATAAAAGCAACCAAGCCCTCGCGGCGAACGAAGATTTTCAGATCACGGATCAAAAGAAAGGAACGGCTATGATGATGGTAAAAGACTTTTTGGCGTCCCCTGCGATCGAGGCGACGTTCAGGCGTTTTTCCGAAAGCGATCAGTACAAGCTTCCCTATATTTATCAATCGAGAACCGCGCAAAGCTGGCCCGGAGATTGGGTCGGCAGAACACTTCTGGCATTCAATCATCTGTATGAGCTGACGGGCAGAGAGATCCCCGCCATGCACGAAATTTTGGAAACTCTCGAGGAGCAGATCAACGAAAACGGACATCTCGGAGCCCCGTTCGACGGCACGGTCGCGGACGAGCAGCTGATCACGGGGCATCTGTGGTACGTGCGCGGTCTGGTTCGTTACGCGAAGAATTTCGGAAGCGAAAAGGCGATGGCGATCGCAAAGCGAACGGTGGAAAACCTATATCTCCCTCTTTTGGATTGGTTCGAAAAGTATCCCTTGGAGCGCACGCAAAAAAAGAGTGGCGGTATCGACGGCAACCGCGACGAGCTTCTGAACGGATGGCTTCTGTCTACGGATATCGGCTGCGGCTTTATGTGCATGGACGGGCTGGCGGATTATTACGAGGCAACGGGCGATCCGCGCGTGCGCCGTTATCTGGAGAGATTGATCGAAATTTTCGACGGCGTCGATTTTGTAAAATACGGCTTTCAGACGCATTGCACGCTCTCTTGCTTGCGCGCGATCCTTCATTTTTACGAAATCACGAAGGACTCCCGTTATTTCGATATGACGAAAACAAAATTCGAGCGTTATCTGCAACACGGCATGACGCTGACCTATGAAAACTACAATTGGTTCGGCAGAGAAACGTCGTGGACGGAGCCTTGCGCGGTCGTAGACAGTTTTATGCTCGCAAAAGCCCTCTATCGCCATACGGGAGAAGATCGCTATCTGACGCTCGCGAGAAGGATCTGGTTCAACGGCTTGCAATTCTGCCACAGACCCGACGGCGGAAGCGGCTCCAACTCCTGCGTGACGACGGACGCGCCCGTCCTTTTCGTCAAAAGCCTGCAAAACTCCTTCTGTTGCAATATGCGTTATGCAGAAGGACTTTTGGATTTCGCGTGGGACGAGGCTCTGTTTACGTGGGACGGCGGCGCAGAAGAAACCGTCGATGCGTACGGACGGCATTTCGTGGACGATCGCCTGATCGTTCTCGAGAACGGAGAGAAAAAACCGCTTTTTTCTTGCCGCGACCTCCCCGGCTACGAAGGAATCCGTGACATCCAATTGAAAATCATTTACGCTTAAAAAAGCGGGCAACGCCCGCTGGAAAACTGCTTGCTCTGCAAGCTGTGTGCTCGCCCATCGCAGTTAAGACGGTATCCAAACGATATAAACGGCGAAGTTCTATTTACGCAATTTCCTATAGTGTAAAAAAGAAATCGTCCCATGCCGCAATGCGGTATGGGACTTTTTCTCTATTAGTTTTTGAAATAGCCGATATTCTTTTCCTTGGTAGGATCAAAGAAAAGGTTGCAGATAGAAGCAACGAGCGGATAAACACCCAAAGTAAGATAAGTAAAGATGAAGTACGCCCAAGTTCTGGAGGTGTAGCCTTCGGGCTTCAGCGTAGTGTGGTTGATAATCAAACTGCCGATCCAACCGAGGAAGAACGTCAGCAAGAAACGGATCAGTTTGGTGTTATCGATCGTATTGTTATTCGTATTGTTTTCCATGAAACGGGTCTCCTTTCTTGAAATATCTTCTATATTATATCACATTTTTTCGCAAAGTCAACACCTATTTGAATTTTTTGAAATAAAACATGATTTTTTCAAAAATCATGTTACGGGTTCCAGATAAATATCACGCAAACGAAAAATGCTCTCATCCGAAAGACCGAGTCCGTCGCGCAGAAAAGCATCCGTTCCGCCATACACGCTGTCAATCTCATCAAACGCCGCCTGCAAAAAATATTTTCTTGCGGAAAGCAGAAGATCCAGCGAGTGCGCGGCGTGAATGCTGAAGGTCACGAGGGAAACGCCGATAAAGATCAGGCTGTTGATCACGATCTTCGAACGGTTCGTCTTCATATAATCGCGCATAATATCCTCGCGGTCAACGCCGAGGGCGAGAAGAATGATCGCGGCGGCAATGCCCGTGCGGTCCTTGCCCTGCGTGCAATGCCACAAAACGGCGTTGTTTTGCTCGTCAGCAAGCAAACGCAGCATTTCCGCAAATGCGTCGAGCGATTCCTTCTGCGTGATCATCAGACGGTAAATATCGGAAAGATGCTTTTTGGCGCCGCCCTCCTTCGCCATGATGGAGAAGAGGACCTGCCTTCGGTTGTGTCTGTTGATCGAGGGGTTTTGCTCGTCGTTCAGCGGAGGAAGGTGAATATAGCGCACGCCCTCTGCCACAACGTCCCGCTGCTCCGCCAATTCGGAAGGACTGCGAAGGTCGATCACGGTACGCAAGCCTTTTTTATCATATAATAATTGTGCGGTTTTTTCCGAAATTTTGCAAAGATGCCCGCTTCGGTAAAGCTTTCCCTTTTTTATTTTTCTTCCGTCCGCCGCGGCAAGGTTGCCGAGGTCGCGGAAATTTTTATACTTTCTGGACATTTTGAAGCCTCCGTGTTTGAATTAAGAATCAGAACCTTTTTATTATATCATAAGAATCAAAATATCGCAATCCTTTTCAACGGAATCATAAAAAATTAAAAATATTCGTGTTTATGATCCATTGGAAGAAACAGCCTCGCCACTTGTCATTTCCGTAAACGCGCCGCTCTCGCAGGCATAATCTTCCACGATGCGGTTTGCGTAGCGGGATGCCTGTATTTCCAAAGCGCGGCTGTCTTTTTCCCGATCCACGAAAAAATACCATTGAAAATAGTGTGTCAGCTCATGGCAGAGCGAATGACAGACGGCGTATAATCCGATTTTTACGGGCACGTAGATTTGCGGATATATACGTCCGTCGCTTTGATCGTTGGAAAAAAAGATGCCGTAGCAATAACCACCCTTGGAGGAGCGGAATTTCTCCCGATTGCAAAAATAAACGTTACACCGGATAGGAAAGAAAAATTCCCTTCTCAGATAACGGATAAATCCGCAGATGCTTTTCTTCACTTCGGGATCGATACCATGGGCAAAATAAAGCGAAAGATTGGTCTTTTGCGCGGAGTCCGAATAAAACCGTACGTTGTCTTCGGTATTGGTGACCCACAAAAAGTTTTTCGCCATAGAAAACACTCCCTTTTATCTTTTATGCGATAGGAATTGACGCAAAACCGGCATGGACACCGCAGGGTGCCCGCTTTTAAAAAACAAAGAGAAACGCAATTCCTTGATTTCGGAATTGCGCCCCGTCAATAAACAGCTTTTCATAAAAATCAATCATAATCAAAGGAACGGTATCCCTGCAACCAAATTCTGTTGAGCACGTCGTTCCACAGACCGCCGTGACCTGCATCTGCAACAAAGATGACTTGAGGATTGGTATAAAAGATGATTTTCCATCCATCCGCTTTGGTCCGATCGCAGATATACGGAGAATTTGATTTTTTGACGGATTTGCTTTTGCACCAGCCCTTATGGGCGTCGGCGTACCGAATGCTTGCGGAATTCCCTTCAGGATCGATATATAAAATGCCGGCTCGATCAATTTTCCGAATGTTTTCTAACGGAATTTCCATTTTGTCAGTCGTATGGGTTCTGCATTGCGTTCTCTTTTGAAAAAATCCGAGCATGTTACGATTCCTCCATCAAGGTTCCTGCTCTCTTTGTGAAAGGTTCGCAAGGAAAACTTTGGTAATGAAGCATTGCCGTTAGCAATATGAAGCGGCAACTGCAACAAGTTGCCGTTGCCATGAAGCGTTCCGCAAGCGGAACATGAAGCGAAGCGCGCCCGTGCACCTCATGTGCCGTAAGGCACACTTCATAGGGCGAAGCCCTGCTTCATTTTTCATGCGCCACAGGCGCGCTTCATTCAAAAAACGCACCTTTGTCGGTAGACAAAAGTGCGTTTTTTGTTGGCGGAGAAGGAGAGATTCGAACTCTCGAACCGTTTTACCGGTTACACGATTTCCAATCGTGCGCCCTCGACCAACTAGGCGACTTCTCCAAAGCTATTTGATTGTTTGCCGTCGCCGCTCTCGCTCGACTGCTCCACTATTCTATCACAAGGAATTCAATTTGTCAATACCTTTTTTAAAATATTTTCAACTTTTTTAAAAATATTTTTTCTTTTGTTTTTTCAAAAAAAGTATTGACAAATCCGTTATTTATGGTATAATGAAATCAAGAATGATTCCTGATTTCGAACGACGGCTCCCCAGAAAAAAGAAGCCTGCAAAACGTAATCTCGGAATCCTTCCCGGTACGGCAACGGATACGACTCCGGTATCATCGGAAATTCGGAAAAAGCTTTCCAAAAACTTTTTTAAGAAATTTGCAAAAAGCTCTTGACAAAATCCGAGTTTGTGATATAATAAAAACAGGAATGATTCCTAACATCGAAAGGCGGTTGACCCTATGCTGAAATATTCCAGACAAAGGGATGCGATCCTCAGGAATCTTCACAGCCGTTACGACCACCCCAACGCGGATATGATTTTCGCAAGCATTCGGGAGGAGATCCCGAATATCAGTCTGGGCACGGTCTACCGCAATCTGGCTCTGCTCGTGGAGATGGGCGACGTCATCAAGGTCGGTCCCGACAGAGAGGGCAAGGAGCGGTACGACGGACACACACATCCGCACACGCATTTTTTCTGCGAAGCGTGCGGAAAGATCGAAGATATCAGTCGGGTTTTTGATACGCATCCGATCGAAGAATCGCTTCATATCAAAATACACGAAGCGAATACCACGCTGAAAGGCGTATGCAGAGATTGTCTGCAACAAGAAACAGAACTTTAATTTATTTCACTATCTATAATTTTCAGGAGGATTTTATTATGGCAAAATTTGTATGCAAGGTATGCGGTTATATTCACGAAGGCGACAGCGCTCCCGAGAGATGCCCCCAGTGCAAGGTTCCCGCAGAAAAATTTGAAAAGATCGAAGAAAAGAGAATGTCCTGGGCTACCGAGCACGTCGTAGGTATTACCGAAGGCGTTTCCGAAGACATCATCAACGATCTCCGCGCAAACTTCAACGGCGAATGCTCCGAGGTCGGCATGTACCTCGCAATGTCCAGAGTTGCTTTCAGAGAAGGCTATCCCGAAATCGGTCTCTATTGGGAAAAGGCAGCTTACGAAGAAGCAGAACACGCTGCTAAGTTCGCAGAAATTCTCGGCGAAGTCGTAACTCCCAGCACCAAAAAGAACCTCGAGCTCCGCGTTGCCGCTGAAAATGGCGCTACCGCAGGCAAGTTCGACCTCGCAAAACGCGCAAAGGCTGCAAATCTCGACGCAATCCACGACACCGTTCACGAAATGGCAAAGGACGAAGCAAGACACGGCAGAGCGTTCGAAGGTCTCCTCAACAGATACTTCAAATAATTTCACGTCATAAAAGAATCGGCAGCCTCACTGCCGATTCTTTCGCAAATGATATATGGGATCAAAGGATATGAGAAAATTATATTGCGGCGGCAAATTTCATTTCGACTATTTGCTGAACGGATACGTCGAAAACGCCTCCCGGGATTATCGCGCGGTGCTTCTCGGAGACGTCAAGCACCTCCTGCATCCGGGCGCAGGTCTCATGATCAAGGAGGATATGGAATACGTCGGTCCCTTTTATTTTGAGTCCGACGGTATGCGGGACCGCGATATCGTGCGCACCGAACGGAAAATGGTGCAGGATTGCACGGACGCGATCTTTCTTCTGGAGTCGGCGGATTGTCCCGGCTCGGTCTGTGAACTGACGGCGGCAAGTATGCTCGGCAAGCGCGTACATATTTTTTATTTACGCGACGAGAGCGAAACGGAGAGTATGCTCCGCACGCCCTGCTGGTATCCGATCCTTCACAGCATTTTCGTAAACGACAATACACGCATTTATGAATGCAAAAGCCTTGACCACGCCGTCGAAAAAATCGTTTCGACGGTACGCGGATGGTAAGAAATTTTCAGAAAGGTTTGGTTTTAATTATGGTAGAAAATTATATGGTATGCAATTGCAAGCAGGTCAGCTACGCCGACATCGCGAACGCGCTCGATCAGCACAAGGATCTCAGCAACGTTCTGGAAGCTTTCGAGGACGTTCAGAAGGTCACTCACTGCTCCACCGGTTGCGGCGGCTGTCATCAGAAGGTGCTCGACGTCATCTCTCAGATCATGATGGGCAAATAAATCGGCAAGAATTCTTACTTGATATAAATCTCCTTAACAAAAAGGCGGGGAACGAAGGTTCTCCGCCTTTTTCGGCTTTACGTTATCAATTCATCTCAATGCTTCCAGAGCTTGTCTCTGGCGAGCAGATCCCAATTGGGCTTCAGAATGGAAATCTTCTGATTTTTTTCATCCTTGACGACCGCCTTGTAAATATAGCCGTCGTCCAGCATCTGGCAGAGCGCCTTTGCGATCTCCACTTTTTCAATATTATGCTTTTGCGAAATTCTTTCCACGATTTTTTCGGGCGTGGCGTTGATGCCGAATTCTCTGTGAACGGTCAGATAATCGAAATTTTTCGCGATCAGCTTATAGTAGGTCTTGTAAACCTCGGAATCGGACGGGAGCTCGTGATGCCATGAAGCGGAGAGCTTGAGCTGCGCGGATACCGCGCCCGTGACGCCGTAGATGCCGACTTTCTTATGACATTGATTGATAATAAAACGAACGACCGAGGAAAAGTGGCCGTCGCCCGTGAAGATAATGAAGGTATCAATGTTCTTTTGCGTCATCGCCTTCTGATAAATATAGTCGAGCATGATAAAGTCCGTAAAATCCTTTTTGTAATGCTCGCTGGAATTTTTGGTATCGAAGATCATCGGCGTGACGTTGCGGAGCTTGTCCAGCTCACCGCGCAGACCCGCGTTGGAGAAGTCGCCGAAAACCGCGATTTCCGTCACGTCGTATTTTTGCGAAAGCTCTTCCTTCCACGCATGGAGATCCGGCTTGACACCGTATTGGCGTTCCAGCCCGATATACCAATGCTCGAAATCCACGAATGCGATGCAGGACGGGAGTTTTTTTGTTCTGAATGCCATTTCGTTCACCTCCTTTGCTTGATTTCATGGTAATTTGCTGTGTTTTTTCTTCTGAAAAAGTCAATCTTCCGTCACATTTACTATACCATAATTTTCTCCGCAAGTCAAGGAAACATTTCTGAAAATCAGTTTTTTTAATTTTTTCGCAAAAAATCGGCTGTAAGTATTGCATTCCGTCCGATCTGATGGTATAATAAAATGTACTCGTATGCACGGGACAAAATTACAAAGTCGATTGGAGATAGAATATTATGCTTACATCTGTTGTCGGAATCAACTGGGGCGATGAAGGCAAGGGCCGTATGGTCGATTTGCTCGCTGAAAAAAGCGACATCGTATGCCGCTATCAGGGCGGCAACAACGCGGGACACACCGTTATCAATGAAAGAGGAAAGTTTATCCTCAATCTGCTCCCGTCCGGTATCCTCCGTCCCGAGGTAGTTAACGTTATGGGTAACGGTATGGTTATTGATATGCAGCACCTCTGCGGCGAAATTGATAATCTGACTGCCGGCGGTATCGTAATCACCCCCGAAAATCTTAAAATCAGCGATAAGGCCGTTATCTGTATGCCTTATCACGTTCGCCTTGACCGCTTGGAGGAGCAGCGCCTTGCCGATAAGAAATACGGCTCCACAGGCCGCGGCATTTCTCCCGTTTACGGTGATAAATACATGAAAAAAGCGCTCCGTATGTGCGACCTCTTCGCTTCTGACGAAGTTCTTTACGGACAGGTTAAGGATCTGGTTGCATTCAAAAACCTCACCATTGAGGGCGTTTATAAAGCAGAGCCCAGCGATATTGACGAAACCATGAGATGGCTCCGCACCTATGGCGACAGACTCAAGCCCTTCGTTTGCGACGTTTGCGAATATCTTTACGCTGCGAACGCCGAAGGCAAGAACATCATGTTTGAGGCTCAGCTCGGCGCGCTCCGCGATATTGATTTCGGCATCTATCCTTACACCTCCTCCTCTCCCACCATTGCCGCTTACGCACCGATCGGCGCGGGTGTTCCCGGTTGCCGTCTCGACTACGTTCTCGGCATCATGAAGGCTTATTCCACCTGCGTTGGCGAAGGTCCCTTCACGGCTGAATGGAAGGACGGCACGCCCGACGAAGAAAACGCGAAAAAGCTCCGCGAAGCAGGCGGCGAATACGGCGCGGCTACGGGCAGACCCCGCAGAGTCGGTCCCTTCGACGTCGTTGCATCCAAATACGGCGTGCGCATTCAGGGCGCGACCGAAATCGCACTCACAAAGATGGATATTCTCAGCTATATGGACAAGATCCCCGTTTGCGTTGCTTACGAGGTAGACGGCAAGCAGACGACCACCTTCACGACCGACCGCGTCAAGCTTGCGGAAGCAAAGCCCGTGATCGAATACGTTGACGGCTGGGGCTGTGACATTTCCGGCTGCCGTACCAGAGACGAGCTTCCCGAGGCTGCGATCCGTTACGTCGAATACATCGAAAAGCTCACGGAATGCCGCGTCAAATACGTTTCCGTCGGTCCCGCTCGCGACCAGTACGTTGAAATGTATTAATCAAACGATTTTGATGAAAGGTTGCCGCAGAAATACGACCGTATTTCTGCGGCAATATTTTTGCTATGAATAAAACTGCTGTGATTACGGGCGCTTCCCGCGGCATCGGGAAGGCTTGCGCCCTTTTATTTGCCGAAAACGGCTACGATCTTTTGCTTTGTTACCAAAGCAGAGAACAGGAGGCAAAAGCCGTTGCCGAGGAAGCCTCCGCGTGCGGCGTACGCGCCGTGACCTTTCAGATGAATATGGAAAGCATCGCCGACTGCCGGCGGACGATCTCCAAAGCCATGATGGAATTCGGCGGGATTGATGTGCTCGTTTGCAACGCGGGCATTTCTCTTCCCGTCCTCTTTACGCAGACGACGGAGGAGGAATACGACCGCGTATTCTCCGTCAATACCAAGGGCGTTTTCTTTCTTGCACAAGCGGCGGCGAAGGAAATGATCGCCGCGGGTGGCGGTGCCATCGTCGCCGTTTCCTCCATGTGGGGCGTGGCGGGCGCTTCGGGCGAGGTCGCCTATTCCGCCTCCAAGGCGGCGGTGATCGGACTCGTCAAGGCACTCGCCAAGGAGCTTGCACCCTCGGGCATTCGCGTCAACTGCGTCGCGCCCGGCGTGACGGATACGGAAATGAACGCCTGCTACGACGAAGACGCGATGGAGGCGCTTGCCGAAAGAACCCCGCTCGGCAGGATCGCGGATCCGCGCGAGATCGCGGAAGCGATTCTTTTCCTTGCAAGCGAAAAGGCATCCTTCATCACCGGACAGACGCTGACTGCCGACGGCGGCTTCATCTCGTAACGAATTTCCGTCTGCCATTTTTTCTTGAATACTTCATTATTTAACTTGACTAATGCCGAAAAAAATGGTATGATAAAATTGTTAAGAATTTTTTAATTTTGGGAGCAATCCCGCGACAAAATCATTTTGGAGGATCTTATGGACTTCAGTTATCTTATTGAAGCTGTCAGTGTTCTGACATTGCCGCAGGTTGCGATGTGGTTCATTGGCGGTCTTCTCATCTACCTCGCAATCAAAAAAGACATGGAACCCGCACTCCTGCTCCCCATGGGCTTCGGTGCAATTCTCGTCAACCTTCCGCTTTCGCCCGTTATCAACGAGGGAAGCGGTATCATTTCTTCTTTGTTCGCTGTCGGTATCGAAGCGAGTGAAGCGTTCCCCCTCTTGCTCTTCATCGGTATCGGTGCGATGATCGACTTTGGACCGTTGCTTTCCAACCCCAAGCTCTTTATTCTCGGCGGCGCGGCGCAGTTCGGTATTTTCGTCACCATTCTTCTTGCCGCTATGATCGGCTTCCCGATGGTCGATGCAGCCTCCATCGGTATCATCGGCGCGGCTGACGGTCCTACCGCCATCCACGTTGCCAATACCCTCGGCTCTAACTTCATCGGTCCGATCCTTGTCGTTGCGTACTCCTATATGGCGCTCGTTCCGATCGTACAGCCCGTTGTCATCAAGGCCTGTACGACCAAGAAGGAACGTATGATCCGTATGAAATACGCTTCCGGCGACGTTTCCAAGACCGCAAGAATCCTTTTCCCCATCATTGTAACCATCGTTTCCGCATTGATCGCGCCCGAATCTCTCTCCCTCGTCGGTATGCTGATGTTCGGTAACCTGATCCGCGAATGCGGCGTTCTGAACTCTCTTTCCGATACCGCACAAACAGTGTTCTCCAATATCATCACGCTTCTTCTCGGCATTACCATCTCCTTCCAGATGCAGGCAGATAAGTTCCTCCGTGTTGAAACACTGATCATCATGGCGCTCGGTCTGTTCGCGTTCATTTTCGACACCGTCGGCGGCGTTATGTGCGCAAAGCTCATGAACCTGTTCTGCAAAGATAAGATCAACCCCATGGTTGGTGCGGCAGGCATTTCCGCGTTCCCGATGGCTTCCCGCGTCGTTCAGAAAATGGGTCTCAAGGAGGACCCCACCAACCACCTGCTCATGCACGCGATCGGTACTAACGTTTCCGGTCAGATCGCATCCGCAGTCGTCGGCGGTCTCATCATCAAGCTCGTTATGGGTTGATTATTTCATTGAGAAAGGAATTTAATTTATGTTTGATAATCTGACTCCCATGAATATAGAAAATATTCTGAAATCCCTTACGATCATGTGGCAGGGCTTGCTTGCCATCTTCATCGTTATCGGTTTGATCGTCCTCGCGGTGCAGATCACCTCCTTCACCATCCGCAAGATCGCGAAGATGAAGGAAGATATCGAAAAGAAGGTTGAAGAATCCGATCGATATTGACGGAATTTTATATTGAATCAACAAAAACGGGAAGTATTTCGCTTCCCGTTTTTATTTATCTTGACAAAATGGATAAATCCGTGTACAATGAAAGTACCGAATATTTTAAGATGGAGGCATTTCTATGAAAAAACTACTCTCCCTTTTGCTGATTCTGGCAATGGTCGCGATGCTCTTCTCTTCGTGCGGCGGTCACGGCGCAGTAACGCCCACGATGGCATCCACGTCCTCGTCGGAATCCACCTCTTCCACGTCCTCGTCGGACACCAAGCCCGATCCCGAGCCGATCCCCTCTTATGCGGAAAACCTCGTCATGCACCTCGATTTCGATAACTGGAACGGTACGACCGTGACGGACGCCTCCGGCAACGGTCACGACGCAACGGCGTTCGGCGGCGCGGCGAAGGCAGAAAGCTATAACGGCACCTCCGCGGCGCAGCTGAAGGCAAACGGCGATTATTTCGTCGTCAAAAACGCGGATGAACTCAATTTCACCGCGAAGGACAGCTACACCATCTCTCTCTGGTATTGCTTTGACGAGAATACCAGCTTCAGCAAATGGCCCTGCATTCTGAACAAGGGCTTCTCGTCCACCTCCAAGGAGTGCTATCTCGTGACGATCGCCAATTCCTCTTCTTCCAAGGGAATCTTCTTCACCGCGAGCGCACAGCCCGTCAGAGGCAATACCAATATCAACGCTTCTACCGATACCGAGCTCAACAAATGGCATCATTTCGTGATGGTACAGGACGCCGCCAAGGGTACGATCACCACTTACGTGGACGGCATCCGCGGCTCCTTCGTCAACTATCCCGCAGATGCTTCCACGGCAACGGATCTTTTCATCGGCGCGATGGGTGAAAAGGTCGGTCAGCGTCAATTCCTCGGCAAGCTCGACGACATTCAGATCTACGATTGCGCATTGTCCGAATCCTATATTCAGAACTTCAAAAAGGAAGCAAACACCGTGCTTCTGGATAAGAAAGCGGAAAGCGGCGAATCCTTCACCGTGACCGATGCGGATCCCGACGGCTTCTTTGCGGGCGAGGGCTTTACGCTTGCTGTAAAATTCAGCCGTACGGGCGACAGCAAGCCCGGCGACATCGTGAAAAAGGACGCAGGCAAAGGCACCTACGGCTTCTCTCTCGATGAACAGAACCGTCTGATCATGCACGTGGGCGAAAGCAAATACTACGCCAACGAGCCGATCGGCAACGGCGAGTACTACGCAGTCATGATCCAGAATCCCGACAGCAAAACGATCCTTTTCTATCTGAACGGCGTATTGCAGAATTCCACCAAGCCTGCAAACCAGGCCGTTCCCAGCATCTCCCGCGATCTCATCGGTGAAGGCGCGATCAACGTCAACGGCGCCAAGGTCAAGATCACCGATTGTAAGCTCTACAATTACGCGGTCAGCGAGAACGTGATCCTCGCGGGCTACAAGACAGCGGATGCCATGGGCAGAGACGTCTTCGTTTACAACGACGGCGAAAGCGAGCTGCATTTGCCCTATCGCGTATATTTCCCCTCCGGCTACGATCCCGAAAGTGCTGAAAAATATCCGCTCCTGTTCTTCCTCCACGGTCACGGAGAAACGGGCATGGATAACGCGCAGAATATCCGCGTCAACGGCGGCGAAAACAAGCTCATCAACGATCTGATCGCAAAGGATAACGTCATCATCGTTGCGCCTCAGGCAACCTGCGACGACGGCGGCGACCGCGAATGGATCGACTCCAACGTTCACAAATGGTCCCAGGGCTCCCGTCCCGCGCTTCCCGAAAAGCCCACGATGGCGATGGCGGCGGCAATGGCGCTTCTCGACGAATATCTGACGAGCGGCAAGGTCGACACCTCCCGCGTTTATGCGGCGGGCATCTCGATGGGCGGCTACGGCACGTGGGAGCTGATCACCAGACGCGCGGAGGTATTCGCGGCGGCAATTCCGCTTTGCGGCGCGGGCATTCCTTCCGAAGCGGCAAAGCTCAAGGATATTGCGATCTGGGCATTCCACGGCACTGCTGACAGCACCGTTCCCCCCAAGGGCACTTCCGATATGGAAAGCGCCATCCAGGGAGCAGGCGGCACGAAGATGCAGGCGACCTATCTTCCCGGCGTCGGTCACAGCTGCTGGGATCAGGCTTACGCGACGAAAGGTCTCGTCGATTGGCTCCTCGGTCAGTCCAAATAATCCTACCGTAAATGAATGAAAAAAATCCCGTTAAGGTTTAGCGTGATACTCTTAACGGAGAATTCGTAAGCACAAAATTTCGGCAGAGAACTTGTTTTCTCTGCCGATTTGTGTTATAATGGGATGGGTGATGAAAATGGAGAACAAAAAAGAATTGCCGAAAAGAAAAGCTTATTCATCAGCAAAAAGGAGGTAATATTATGAGAAAGATATCAATTATTTTTATTTGTTTGGTGATTGTCTTTTCTTTTGTCGCTTGTACCAATAATGTCGAATTTACGGAAACTGAAAATAACACCATTGTAACGACCGACGGCACTGAATACACTTTTGTCGGCAACGAGGGTAGAGTTTGGTGTTTTGGAGAATGGGAGTTCATCGGTCATGTAAAGGGAGAAAAAAAGACCTTTGTTCATCTTACCAATAAGATTAAAACAGGTATGTATTCTGTTAATGGTAGTCAAGATGTATTGGTAAGATATTTTCCCGACAATGAGTTTGCTGCTATGTATGTAAAGTCAGAATTGCTGAAAACAGAAGTCACTATTGATAATTGTATTAGATTTGATTTTGTAAAAGGTTCGCTTTTTAATAGTGATGAAACGATAATCTCAAAAACTGGAATAACTGAATGTGAAGATTTTCTTAATGTAATTAAAAGCGGTCAAAAGGCCAAAGATGCTGGACTGTATGATTTGGTAAAGCAACCCGACGGGATGTTGAAAAACTGTTATATCTACGGATATGCCTGCGGTGTTATACAGGACGATGTTAACATAGTTATTCCTTTGCAAGTGATGTCATTTGATGATAAAGCATATTCAATCACAATCGACGATATAGAATATGTTTTAACTCAAGAATGGGTAGATAAATTGATAAACAACTAAAAAATGACCCCGACAGACCGTAATCTGTCGGGGTTACTTATTTACTGCGGAGCAAATTTTCCCTATCCGTAATGGCGTTCTGCGAACGCCCGCGTGCGAACACAGTTCACCCCTACCGTGTGTTATACAATTTCTCCGATAAGAATATCACGCTTTTCCTTAACGGGATTTTTACGTGCCGCAATTATTGAGGCAGGTGCTTCATGGTCTTTTCGGCGGCTTCGTCCAGGTCGATGACGCTGATACCGAAAATGGTGGTTTCCAGCTTTCCGCCGACGGGCTTCGTCCATTCCTCGCCGATGCCTGCCGTGCCGTTTCTCATACCGAGAACGGAGCCGACGGTCGCGCCGTTGCAGTCCGTATCATAGCCGACCTCGACGGCGGCGCAGATGGATTTGCCGAAATCGCCCTCTCCGTAGAGCAGACCGATCGCGACGATGGCGGCGTTGGAGATCGTGTGGAGCCAGCTGTCGGAATCCTTGATATTGTATTCCTCCTTGACTCTTGCGTACGCTTCCTCGCGGGTAACGCCGTTTTTGAAATCCTTGATCACGCGGTCGATCTTGTCGTAAAGACGGGATGTCTCGGGAATCTGTGCCAGACCGCCGCGAATAATATCCTCCATATTATCCGTCACCGCCGCGCAAGCGATCATCGCGGCGACGAACATTTCGCCGTAAATGCCGTTCTTGACGTGGGAGATGCAGGCATCGCGGAACGCCATTTCAGCGGCTTTTTCGGGATCGCCGGGGTTGATGTAGCCGAAGTAGTCGCCGCGGATCTGCGCGCCGATCATTTCGCGGTAGGGATTCTTGTAAACGGCGGAGAAGGGCGGCTTGTAGCCGTTGACGAAGTTACGGAACGCCACGCGCTCAGCGGTATAGTAAGCGTTTCTGCCCTGAAGCGCGATCCAGTTCTGCGCCATATTGTCGGGTGTGAAATCGCGTCCGTATTTTTCGATCAGACATTGCGCGAGAACGACGTAGTTGGTATCGTCATCCCATGGCGCGCAGGTGATCCTGTCCGCCAGACACGATCTGCGCACGGGGAATTTATGTTCCTTCTGCATTTCCGCCGTCAGATCCTTCGCCGTGATATAGCGGTTCATGGGATAGTTGTCCGTCAACTTCAGGAGCTTATCCAGATCGTCAAAGCCAATGCCCTCGATGGGCTTGCCGAGCAGACAGCCGCAGATTCTGCCGAGCCACGCGCCCTTGATCTTATCGCGGAGAACGTCCTCGGGAAGCTCTTTTTTCTCAAATTCGTGAGGCTTGCGGTACTTCTTGATGTTTTCGAGATCGGAAGGCTCGATGAACTTGAAATCGTCGCGCAAGCGGCAGTTCTGCAAGGCCTCGAAAAGAATGTCCGCCATCTTCTCTCTGTGAATGCCCGCGGGCATTTTGCGGATGGCGAGAAGAACCTTATTGTACTGCTCCGCATCTCTGCCCTCACGAATGCTCTGCATATATTCGTAAATCAGGGAAGCCGTATAGGAGTCCGAAATATCGTCGGGCTCAAAATCGGGGAGAATCGCCTTTCCGCGCGGAAGATCACCGTCCGCGTAAGGATTCAGCACGAGCAGCTCGTTGCAGGTCAGACGGAAGTGCTCGGCAATGCGAAGGAGCGTTTCGCGGTTGGGATATTCACCGTCATTTTCCCACGCGCGTACGTCTGCCTCGGAGGCGCCGAACAGGGAAGCGAATTCCCGCTCGCTGAGGCCCTCCTTTTTTCTCAATCTGTAAATATTATCGGAAAAAGCCATATCGATAACCGTACCTTTCTTTGGATGATCAATCCTCGTTGTCGAGATCGCCGGCGATATGCTTCATCGTCCGTTCGACAGCCTTCTCAATATCGAGAATACCGACACCGAAAATGGAGGTAGCCAGCTTACCGCGAGTGGGTGCCGTCCATACGTCGCCGATACCGGAATAGCCGTTGCGGATACCGATGATCGAACCGACAGTCGCGCCGTTGCAGTCCGTGTCGTAGCCGACCTCGACCGCGCGGCAGATGGATTTGCCGAAATCGCCCTCGCCGTGGAGCAGAGCCAGAACGACGATGGCGGCGTTGGGGATGGTGTGCGTCCAGCCGTGAGAATTGTTGGGATCGTACTCTGTTTTGAGCTTTTCAACGGCTTCGTAGAAGCCCACGCCGTTTTTATAGTCCTCGATCACCTGCGTGATCTTTTCGTACAGTCTGGAGGTCGTCGGAACGTAAGCGAGACCGCCGCGGATGATGTCCTCGATATCATCGGTCACAGCCGCGCAAGCGATCATCGCGGAGGCAAACATTTCGCCGTAAATGCCGTTCTTGACGTGGGAAACGGAAGCATCTCTCCAAGCCATATCCGCTGCGGCTTTGGGATTGCCGGGATTGATGTAGCCGAAGTAGTCGCCGCGGATCTGCGCGCCGATCCATTCGCGATAGCTGTTTTTATGCATAGCAGAATAGGGGGGTCTGAGACCACGGATGAAGTTGCAGTAAGCGATTCTCTCTGCGGTGCAGTAAGCGTTTTTACCTTGACGCTCCATCCAGATCTGCGCGACGTGGCTCGGACGGAAATCGTAGCCGTGCTTGCGGATCAGCACCTGCGCGAGCGCGACGTAGTTGGTATCGTCGTCCACAGGGGCGCATTCGATGACGTCGGCATAGCCCTTCTTCTGAAGTCTGCCGTGGCAGTATTCAAACATTTCGGGTGTCAATTCACGATTCAGAATGTATCTGGTCATCGGATAGTTTCCGGTGTCCTTGAGCAGTCTGGTCAGATCGTCGCACAGAACGCCCTCCACGGGCTTACCGAGCAAACAGCCGCAGATTCTGCCGTACCATGCGCCGCGGATCTTTTCGCGGAGCTCTTCCTCCGTCAGCGTGTTATCCTTGAGCGGATATTCCTCGCAGAGCGCGAGGATTCCATCCAGATCGGAAGGCTCGACGTAGGGATAGCCCTCAACGGTGTCTGCGTGGCAAATGAAATCAAAAAGCACGTCAGCCATTCTTTCTTTATACTCGTTGGCGGGCAAAGCGCCGATCGCATCAAAAAGCTTCTTGTACTGCGCAATATCGAGACCTTCCTCTATGCACTGCATATATTCGAAATGCAGAGATTTGGAATACAGCTCCCATTCAGGCAGTTTTTCATAATTGGGCATCATATCGTTACCCTTGAGGGCTTCTTTTTCTTCCGTCATGCCCGTGCCGAGAAGCCGATCCGCGGAAATGCGGAAATGCTTTGCAATACGGACGACGTGTCGGATTTCGGGCTCCTTTGCGCCGGATTCCCAATCGGAAAGCGTTTCTTCGGAAACGTCGAACAGCTCCGCGAATTCTTGCTCAGAAAGCTTGGCTTTTTTTCTGAGTGCGGAGATCAAGGTAGAAATTGCCATTTTTAGGTCCTCCTATCATAAGCTTGCGTGTTCAGTTCGTGTAATAAATATAAACGTGAAAAAGTAAAGACTTTTTCTTGAGAATTGTCATCGCAATCGACGAATGATATTCACACTTATCATAATATATTTTGGAAAAAAAGTCAACCTGTTTTACCAAATTAAAACGCCGCGCGGAGGATCGTTTTTTGCCCTCTCCGCCGGTGAAAAGACTGCCGCATATTTTCCTTTTTCGCCGAGCCATTCAAAAAAATCACAAAATTCTGAAAATCAAAAGAAAGCCTATTGACAATCAAAGCAAATTATGGTAAAATAAAAATAATCATTGTAAGGAAAGTGGTGAAAAAAGTGGACGACGGCGACAGTAATGCGGATATGTGTACTGTGCAGAACGTTTCATTCATTTCATATAGGGTTTAAGGCATGGTCTACGCCGTTTTTGGCATAGGCCGTGCCTTTTATACGTTTTTTTCCCGATGAAATATAAAATGAAATGTTAAAGGAGGCGGCGATACGCCGCAAAGGGGTATGTTCTTCGCAATTATTTTACAAATTATTTTGATCTTTTTGAACGCAATTTTTGCCGGCGCGGAAATTGCGGTATTGTCCACGAACACGGCTAAGCTTGAAAAGCTCAGCGCACAAGGAAATAAACGCGCGAAGCGTTTGCTTGTTCTGACTTCCAATTCTTCCGGATTTTTGTCTACGATTCAGGTCGCGATCACGCTCGCGGGACTGCTCGGCAGTGCTTACGCGGCTGATAACTTTGCAGAGCCTCTCGTCGGATGGCTTCTTTCCCTCGGAATTACACTTTCGGCAGAGACCTTGAAAGCCGTTTGCGTATTTTTCATTACGATCATTCTTTCTTTTTTCAGTATCGTCTTCGGTGAGCTCGTTCCCAAACGCGTCGCTATGAAGAACGCAGAAAAAATGGCGCTCGGTCTTTCCGGTATTCTGACTTTCGTTTCCAGATTTTTTGCGCCCTTCGTCTGGATTCTGACGAAATCCACCAACGGTATGCTCCGTCTTTTCGGCATCAATCCCAACGAGGAGGAGGAAGCGCCCACGGAAGAAGAAATTATTATGATGCTGGATTCCGGTAACGAGGGCGGAACGATCGACAGCGACGAGCACGCAATGATTCAGAACGTATTCGCCTTTGACGACACCTCGATTTCCGAAATTTGCACGCATCGTCCGGACGTCGTATTCCTTCGTCGGGAAGATTCCGCGGAAGCATGGCGAAAGACGATCTCGGAAACGGCACACAATTTTTATCCCATCGTCGGCGAGAACGCGGACGACATCATCGGCATTCTCAACGCTAAAAAGTTTTGTTTTTCGGATTGCGATTCCATCGGGCAGGCGATGGAGCAATTCGTTGCAAAGCCGTATCTGATCCCCGAACACGTGAAGGCAGACACGCTTCTTCGCAACATGAGAGCAACGAGAAATTATTTTGCCGTTGTCATTGATGAATACGGCGGCACGAGCGGTATTATCACGATCATGGATCTTCTGGAAATTCTTGTCGGTGATATCAATGAGCCTGAGGAAGACGTTCAGGAAGACATCCGACAGCTTTCGGATCACACGTGGAAAATCACGGGCGCCGCGCCCATTGATGAGGTAGAGGAGGCTCTCGGCGTATATTTTGAGCATGAAGAATGCGAGACCTTCGGCGGCTACGTTCTCGGTCTTCTGGGCACGATTCCCGATGACGGCGATTCGTCAGAAACGGAGACGGATGCTCTGCATATTTCCGTTGATATCGTAGAAGACCGCCGCATCGTGCTGACGACCGTCAACAAAAAGTAATCTTCCGTTCCCTATGGAAACATAAAAAGCAGGCCAACGCCTGCTTTTTATGTTTAATCCTATATCAGCGAACTTCCCAGAGATATTTGGGATATACGCCCGCAGCCTTTTCGCCGCGCATGAAGTTTCTGAAGATTTCGCTGTCTTCCTTATTGGTAACGCCCTGCCAAACCGCGTCGGAGCCAATGATCTTCACGTCGGCGTCGCCGCTGTCGATGAGGTTCTGTACGCAGGTGGGAAGGAAGAATTCACACTTGGTGAGATCCGCCTTGTTTGCGTTGAGGAAGTCCACGAACATATCGTAGAGATTGTTGCAGAAGGAGGGGGTGAAGCCGAAGCAGTTCATGGAAACGGTGGTATCCTCGGCAAGCGTGCAAACGGAGCCGTCGTCGAAGGTATTGATGATCACGCCGTCAGCCTTGCGCTCGATCTTCTTGTGCTCGTCCACCTTGACGAGATAGGAATCGCCGTCAGCCATACAAACGCCGCGGGAAACGGTGCCGTTATTGCTGAGGGTATTCTTTACCTGATAGCCGACCATGCAGTAATGTGCCTTTTCGCCGTCCTTTGCCTCTCTCAAAAAGCCTGCGAGCTTCATGAAGGCATCTCTGCCGTAGCAGTCGTCTGCGTTGACGACGCCGAAGTTATCGTCGATCTTGCCCGCAGACATGATCGCGTGACCGGTGCCGAAGGGTTTTACACGGCCCTCGGGAACCTCGAAGCCCTCGGGGAGCTCCTGCTTCTGATAAGCGTAACGGATGTCGATGCCGTTCGCGCGGAGTCTGCGTCCGATCTTTTCCTCAAAGAGCTCTTCGTTTTCGGGTTTGATGATGATCACGAATTTGTCAAAGCCTGCGAGCTTTGCATCGTAGATGGTAAAGTCCATGATGAATTCGCCTTCATCGGTGAGAGGGGTCAACTGCTTCATACCGCCGAAACGGCTGCCCATGCCTGCTGCCATAATAACCAGAGTCATATTGAATCGTCCTTTCAAAAATAAAATTTTCTTCGTAGAATCGTCCGCAATCATACGGACAACAGTTTGTATATTTATTATATCATAACTAAATCGGGTTTTCAATATTGGAATGAGATTTTGTCAAGGAAATCTTACAGGACAGAAGCACCGTCATTTCAGACATCGGAAACGATAGAGTCAACAAATTCGATTAATCGTTCTTCCAACGGAGGCGGGAAAGCATCCATCCATTGCTGTCTTGTTAAATAATATTGAAAAGATGGCTCAAAGGCGGAATCATCCATGCGTAACGGTTTGAATTTGATTCGGTTGGGCAATTTTTTGAATGCTAGATCGATTTCATTGAGGACGTGTTGAGACTGAAAACTGTTTTCGCTAAGGATAACGATAAAATAAGAACTATCAGCAATGGCTTTGGTGATCGCCTCCGAATAAGTAGTGTTTTTGACATCGCGAGGAGCATACCATACTCGAAGACCTCGAGCTTCCAGTTTTTCACAAAGATTGTCTGCAATCCTCTTGTCTTTGGAAGAATGGCTGATAAAAGCCATCGTTTTTTCCTTTTTCTGAGACGCTTCTATTTTTAATTCACTTTCGTGCAGTATATTATAAGACCGTTTCATATAATTGCAGATGAAATCTGCTTTGTCCGGATTCTTTTCAATGAAATAAATCTTTTTCACATGAGGATTTCTTTGTAAAAAGGAAAGACATTCGTTGATCAAGGGCACAATGATCAGATTTGTATCAATATGCTGAGAACCGCTCCCCAAAAGAGGGAGCGCTACAGTTTCCATGTCAACACCGTGAGAAGAAGCAATATCGAGCATATGAAAATAGGAACAAATTGCGCATAATATGGATTGTTTCAGATTATAATGATCAAACTCGATGCAACCAATCCGAAGAATTTTCAGCCTTGAGCCGGAAATTTTTTTTGAAAGCCAGATGTGAGCAGGGTTTCTTAAATCAATTTCAGGCGTTTTTGCCAATTCCTCCGCGTAAATACCATGATGATAAAGCGCCTCAAATATCGTTTTGGGTGTTGGAAAATAGGAATGAATAAAGGCAGAAGTTGTCAACACATCAATATTTCCCTTGAAACTCGCAATATCAGCGGCATAGACTGAAATTTCTTTTTCTCCGTATTTCGTATTGATTTTTATGGCATGCAACGGTTCGTTCACATCTGTTCTTTTTTCTGATTGGATTAATAATTGCTCAGATTTTTTATTTATTTTTTTTGACAAAAAATGCAATGACTCCCCGAAGGAATTGTTTTTCATAGTAATCACTCCTAAATTTTTGATATACTTTTTATTATAGCATATCAAAAACGCTTTTTCAATATTATTGAAAGGATTTATCTCGGTTTTTGAACAAATGAAAAGCCATCCCGATACAAAGGAAGGCTTTTCAAATCTTTATACGCCGGCGGCATCTGCCGTCATGATTTTCTCCGCGGCGGCAAGAAGAATTTCTCTTTCGCAGAAGGGCTGCTTTTTGCCGTCGATCAGCTGATAGTTCTCGTGTCCCTTGCCCGCGAGAAGGACGATATCGCCTTCCTCGGCGTGGGCGACGGCGTATTCGATCGCCTCTTTGCGGTCGGGAATCACCGCGTAGGGCGCGTTCTGCATATATTTTTCGATATCCGCAATGACGTCGAGCGGAGGCTCGCGGTCGGGATTGTCGCTCGTCAGAATGGAGAAATCCGCATAAGCGGAAGCGGCAATGCCAAGCTCACGGCGTCGGATCTCTGTCCGTCCGCCCACGGAGCCAAAGAGACAGACGAGCCGTTTGGGACGGTATTTGCGCAAAGCGCACAGGGCGGCAGTCAGGCTTTCTCCGTTGTGCGCGTAGTCGATGACGAAGGTCGCGCCCGCAAGCGTCGTGGGAACGATCTCAAATCTGCCCGCTACGCGAACGTCGGACAACGCATCCGCCGCGCTTTCCGCGGAAACGTCGGCAAGCATGGCGGCGGCAACGGCGGCAAGCGCGTTGCTGACGGAAAATTCTCCCGGGAAGGGCACGAAGGCATCCGCCTTCGCGTCACCGCACTTCAGAAGAAAGGAAGAGCCGAAGCCCTTTTCCGTCGCGGTCGAAAGAATGGATCTTGCGGAAAGATCGGCATCGCCCGTGATGGAATAGGTCTGCTTGTTGCCGGGCGCGGATTCCCAAAATTCTTCAAAATAAGGATCGTCCGCATTGAAGATCGCGTGCTCACAGCGGCGGAACAACGCTTTTTTGCAAGCCTTATAATCGTCGAAGTCGGGGTGCTCCGCGCCGCCGATATGATCCTCGGAGAGATTGGTCATGATCGCCGCGAAAAAGGAAATGCCGAATACGCGGTCAAGCTTGATCCCCTGCGAGGAAACCTCGATCACGGCGTAGCAAACGCCCCGCTCGACCATTTCCGCGAAGATACGGAAAAGCTCGTAGCTTTCGGGCGTGGTGTTTCCCGTCGGCGTTACGGTATCGCCGATGCGCACGCCGACCGTGCCGACGGACGCGGCGGGAATGCCGTTTTTACAGAGAATATGGCGGATCATTTCGCAGATCGTGGACTTTCCCTTCGTGCCCGTCACGCCGATCACGCGGAGCTTTTTCTCGGGGTGATCGAAATGGCAGGCGGAAAGAGAAGCCAGCGCGCGGCGGGTATTTTCCACGCGGAAAACGAGCGCGTCCGCGGGAAGCGAAAGCGGCTTCTCGCATACGAACACACGCGCGCCCTTATCGTAAGCGGACCGCGCGTATTTGTGTCCGTCCGCGACGGCGCCGACGATACAAACGAAAATAACGCCTTCTCTTGCTTTGCGGGAATCGTATACGATATCCGAGATCGGCATTTGCGGACAGGGGATCTCGCCCTCCGGAATACCGATGGAAAGGAGCAGATTTTTTAAACGTTGCATGGCGAAGGATTCCTTTCTGACGCGGTCATGTAAATTTCGGGAAATGCTTTGGGTATTTTTCCGCAGCCTTCGATGGCGCGGAGAGCAAGCACGAGCAGAGAATCAATGAAACGAAAACGGGGATGCTTCTCCAATCCGCGGATCAGGGAAAGCTCCGTACAGCCGAGAATGACGGCTTCCGCGCCGTTTTCGTACAGCTCCTGTGCGATGCGGAGAAACTTCTCCGTATCAGGTTCTCCATCCGTTTTGATATCCCGGTATATGATGTCCATCAGCGCCGCCTGGGAGCGTTCGCAGGGAAGAACGAAGGAGAGCCCCTCCTCCAGACACGCTTGCTGGTACGCGCCCACCGTGACGGTGCCCGTGGTCGCCATAATGCCGATTCTTCGGATGCCGGCATCTTTTGCCAGACGGACGGTCTCCTTCACGATATTGAGCACGGGAACGGAAGAGGTCCTCTGGATCTCATCGTAGAAATAGTGCGCGGTATTGCAGGGGATCGCAATCAGCTCCGCGCCTGCGCCCGTCAGCGCGCGGACGCCCTCGATCATAGCGGGAAGAGGGGAATCGGTGCTGTTTCCGAGGATAAAATCCGTTCGGTCCGGCGTAGAGGCTTTGCTGTAAAGAATGATGTCCGGATGATCCTGATCACGCAGGGCTTTCGTATGCGCGGTGATCAGCCCGTAGAAATATACGCTGGCGGCGGGGCCCAATCCGCCGAGGATTCCGATTGTTTTTGCCATAGAAAATCCTTTCTTTCTCAAGGATAAAGCTTATATTTTTTATAATAACGGCGGTTGTGAATCAGAACGTAGGCGAGACGGAGAGGATTCATGCGCAGATCGTAGGAATAGAAGAGAGAGGACGCGGTTTTGCCCTGCTTCACAAGCATTCTGACTGCGCGCGCGGTTTCTTCGTCCTTGATATAGGAATATATGATCTTTTTCGGAACGGTATGCCAGAAGGTCGGCTCCTTCATGAGCATAATATCCTCGCCGAGACCGTCGGTCGCATCGCCGACGAGAAGCTTGGCGATGTTCGCGCCGGCAGTCGTCACGTAGAAATTGCTTCTGCCCTGACGGAGATTGATTTCAAAAATTTTGAATTTACCGTCTCTGACGTCGAATTTGATGTCGAAATTGGCAAATCCCGTATAGCCTTCGGCTTCGAGGAAACGGCGGACGGTCATCATCAGCTCCTCGTGATATTCCGTGAGGATCGCGACGTGGTTGCCGATGCCCTTGGGCGTATGCTCCTCGAGCAGAACGTGGCCCAGGCACATCATCTTCACCTTGGCGTTTTGGTCGCAGTACGCGGTCAGCACGTACATACGGGAGTCGTCGCCGGGGATAAAGTCCTGAATGATCAGAGAATCGTCGTAGCCGGAGGCGAAAATCGTCTTTGCGATCTCCTTGGCTTTCTCGGGCGTATCCGCCTTGTAAACCTTCTTCATACCGTCGAAGGGATTCTGCCAGTAACGGATGGAGCTGGAGGGCTTGACGATGACGGGATAGGAGAAGGGGAGCGCATCAAGCTTGTCCGTCTCCGTTTCGTTTTTGACGATCACGGTCTTGGGGAAATCCATACCGTGCTTTACGCACATTTCATAGAAGGCTTCCTTGGAGATCAGCTGCTTTGCCAGCGCGGCGTTCGGGCACGCGCAGAAAAACCATCGGGAAAGAACGTCCTTATTTTCGATGATGAGATCCGCGTAAGCGTCGGTGCATCCGACGAGGATCATCAGGGCGCCCTCGTGCTCTTTTGCGAAATTCTCCAGCGTGGGGAGAAGGACCTCGGCGGTATCGACGTTATCCACGGCATGGAAGCGGACGAGCTTGCTGTATCTGGTCGTGCCGAGCTCGTATCTGCCGAAGGCGTAGGATTTGACGCCGAACGCCTCGTGGAAAGCGCGCGCGACGCTGTAGCAGTTCAGATCCGCGCCGAGAAGCACGGGAATGATCTTTTTTTCTGTATTCATAATTGTCTGTATTCCTCATTTCTGTTAGATTGATATCGTTAGGTCGACGGATACGATCCGTTTACGTCTATTATACCACAATTCATACGAGAAGATAGAAATTTTTAAAAATTTTTTAAAAAAATAACGGGTTCCGCAAGGAACCCGTTATTTTTGACTTTAATTATTGTTCTTCGGGAGCACCAACAGGGCAAGTACCAGCGCAAGCACCGCAGTCAATGCATTCGTCAGCATTGATTACGTATTTGCCGTCTTCTTCTGTGATAGCGCTAACGGGGCAACCGTCTGCGCAAGCACCGCAACCGAGACATGTGTCAGCGTTAATAACGTAAGGCATAGTGAGATCTCCTTTTCTTAAACATGTAATTTTTGGGTGTGTATCATGATACAATCCACACACTTACAATCATATTGTAGCACAAATTTTTGAAAAGTCAAGGTATTTTGCGTTTTTCGAAGAAAGTTCCATAAATAAATATTCTCGTTTACGGAAAAAATACGTTTGACGGAAATTTTGATCGGAAAGGAAGTATGATCATGAATCTGGATACAAATGAATACGGAAAATTCGTCCGGGCGCGCGCGCCGAAATCGCCCGTTCTCAAAAACTGTCTGTGCGCCTTTTTGGTCGGCGGCGGCATCTGCGCTTTCGCGGAGGCGCTTTTCCACGGTTATCTGGCGCTGCATATCACGGAAGAAAACGTCAAAACCCTCGTCCCCGTCACGCTGATCTTTCTGGCGGCGCTTCTGACGGGATTCGGCGTTTTTGACGACGTCGCCAAAATTGCGGGCGCGGGCACACTCGTGCCGATCACGGGCTTTGCCAACGCCGTCGCTTCTCCTGCGATCGACAACAAAAGCGAGGGACTCGTGCTGGGCGTCGGCGCGCAGATGTTCACCGTCGCGGGGCCCGTGATCGTATACGGCGTTCTGACCTCGGTGATCTACGGCTTCATTTATTGGATATGGGGGATCGCGGTATGAGAGTGTTACGGCTGAAAAATCCGCCGTCCGTCATCGGATGCGCCTCCGTCGTCGGCGGAAAGGAGCACGACGGACCCTTGGGAGCGGATTTTGATCTGCACGACGAAACGGGTACGTTCGGCATGGATACGTGGGAAAAATCCGAAAGCGAGATGCAACGGTTGGCGCTCAATCTCGCGCTGGCAAAGGGAAAATGCGGGGATGACGTGCCCGAAGTGATTTTCGCGGGCGATCTGATGAACCAGTGTACGGGCTCCGCCTACGGCTTGCTCGGCTTCTGCAAACCGTATTTCGGCTTATACGGCGCTTGCTCCACCTTCGCGGAGGCAACGGTGCTGGGATCTCTGCTGATCAGCGCGGGTTATTTCAAAAACGCGGCGGCGATCAGCTCCTCCCATTTCTGTTCAGCCGAAAGACAATTCCGCTTTCCTCTGGAATACGGCGGTCAGCGCGCGCCCACGGCGCAATGGACGGCAACCGCGGCAGGCGCGGCGATCCTCAGCGCTTCGGGTAACGGTCCCTACGTCACGGAGGTCCTGCCCGGAATGATCGTGGACAAGGGCATAAACGACGTGAACAACATGGGCGCGGCGATGGCGCCCGCCGCGATCGACACACTCACCGCCTACTTTGCGGAAACGGGAAAACAGCCCCGTGATTTCGATCTGATCCTGACGGGAGATCTCGGTCTGGAGGGGCACGCCATCACGCTGGAGCTGATGAAGGAGAGAGGATACGACATGACGGACGTATATAACGATTGCGGTCTTTTGCTTTACGGACGAAGCTCGCAGGACGTGCATTGCGGCGGCTCGGGGTGCGGTTGCAGTGCCTCCGTCATCTGCGGGCATATCATGAAGCGCTTCGCCAAGGGCGAGCTCAAAAATATATTATATCTTGCCACGGGCGCGCTGATGAGCCCGGGCAGGCTCAAGCAGGGCGCGACGATCCCGGGCATCGCGCACCTCGTACGCATTTCCGCAGAAAAAAACGGTTGGGAGGGATAGCTTGGCGTTCTTCATTTCTTTGCTCAAGGCGTTCATCGTCGGCGGCAGCCTTTGCGTATTCGCGCAGATCCTGATCGACAAAACGGCGATGACCCCCGCACGGATCCTCGTGCTTTACGTTTCGCTCGGCGTGGCGCTGACCGCCATCGGCTTATACGGACCGCTGGTATCCTTTGCGGGCTGCGGCGCGACCACGCCGCTTCTCGGCTTCGGCTATTCTCTGGCGGAGGGCGTAAAAAAAGCGGTCGATGAACGCGGTCTGATCGGCGCGCTCACGGGCGGTCTGACGGGCACGGCGGGCGGCATCGCCGCGGCGACCTTTTTCGCCTATATCTTCGCGCTGATCTTTCGGGGACACCCGAAAAAATAATTCAATAAATTTTTCGCTCTTGCCCTTCTTTTCGTTGACAAAGCTTTTATCTTTTGCTATAATAATAAATAAGAATCCTGTTTTGCTTGAAACTGACCCAAATACAGAAAGAAAGGAAAACCTTTGTCACTCGCAAGGGCGGAATTTTTTATGAAACTGATTATTGCAATTGTCAATAACGACGATGCTCATTTTGTCAACACCGGTCTGACCTCGGAAGGCTTCCAGGTCACGAAGGTATCCTCCACCGGCGGCTTTCTTCTGAACGGCAACTCGACCTTCTTCGTCGGCGTTGACGACAACAGAGTGGGACGCGCGGTTGAAATCATCAAGGCTCACAGCAAAAAACGCGTTAAGAGCATTCCCTTCTCGTCCGTATCCGGAACGACGGACGCCGTTGCCCCCGCAAACGCAGACATCTGCATCGGCGGCGCGACGCTGTTTATCATGGACGTCGAAAAATTCATGCATTTCTGATGAACTTTTTTTCCGACGTATACGGCAATCATAAACAAAAGGCGTATTTCTCCTCCCTGATCCGGGAAGGGAAATACGCGCACGCATATATTCTGGAGGCACCCCGCGGAGGCGGCAAAAAGACGTTCGCCCGCGCGCTTGCGGCAACCCTTGCGGCGCACGCCGAGAAAAACGGCGGAGAAGAATCCGCGAAAAAATGCCGCCGCATTCTGGACGGCAATTCTCCCGACGTCATGATGCTGACCCGCGAAGAAGGAAAGAAAACGATCGGCGTGGATCGCGTACGCGATTTCTGCGACACCGTTTTTCTGACCCCCTCCGAATTGAATTTCAAAATGTACGTATTCGATGAGGCTGATTGCATTACGCCGCAAGCGCAGAACGCGCTTCTGAAAATCATCGAAGAACCGCCCGCGGGCGTATATATGCTGTTGCTGTGCGAAAACAGCCTCGCGCTGCTTTCCACGGTTCGTTCCCGCGCGCAAAAAATCTCCCTGGAGCAGTTCGATCACGCGGCGCTGCGCGCTTACGCGCAGGAAAACGGGCTTTCCGATCCGGGAGAGGAGGAGAAGCTTTCCTTCGCCGTCCGCATGGCGGGCGGATCCATCGGAAAAATGAAAACGCTGCTGAACGAAGAAACGTTTGCTTTTTCCGCGTATTCGATGGCAAAGAAAACGATAGCGGGACAGACGGCTAAAAATCGCAGCGTGTCCTATTTTGACTTTTTGAAACAAATGACTGATTTCGTGACGACGAGAGAAGCGCTGGATGCGTTGACGGAAAATCTGCTGTTGGCTTACGGCGATCTTGCCCGCATCAAAAACGCGGAGGAATCGGCGTCTTTATTTTTTGACCGTGATGAAGCCGAGGCGATCTCCATGCAATTCGCCATGGAGTCCGTTTCGCGGTCGTTTACCGTAACGGACACCGTACGCGCAGACATGAAGTGGAATACGAGCGTGGCGGTTTCCGCAGCCGTGCTTGCCATGGGGCTATGGGCGGCGGTATAACAACGCGTTTGAACGCGTTTCGTTTTTCAAACGGGAATCCCCTGAGAAAGGTATGTATATATGAACGAAAAAGAAGAAATCAAGACGGCATCGGAGGAAGCCTCCGAGCAGCCCTCTTACGAGATCGTAGGCGTTCGTTTTAAAACGACGGGAAAGATCTACTATTTCGATCCCCAGGGCTTACGGCTCGAAAGCGGCTGTAACGTTATCGTGGAAACCGCCAGAGGTCTCGAATTCGGCAAGGTTGTGATCCCCAACCGCATCGTCGGAGAAGACAAGGTCGTACTCCCCCTGCGCCCCGTCATCCGTTCGGCAACGAAGGAGGACGTCGTGATCTACGAAGAAAACAAGCGCAAGGAAAAGGAAGCGGCAAAGATCTGTCTGGAGAAAATTGCCGAGCATAAATTGGAAATGAAGTTGGTCGACGTGGAATATACGTTCGACAACAACAAATTGCTTTTTTATTTCACAGCCGAAGGAAGAGTGGACTTCCGCGAGCTTGTCAAAAGTCTGGCATCCATTTTCAGAACCCGCATCGAGCTTCGTCAGATCGGTATCCGCGACGAAACGAAACTGATCGGCGGTCTCGGCGTGTGCGGCAGACCCTTCTGCTGCAAAAAATTCCTGGATGATTTCTGTCAGGTATCCATCAAAATGGCGAAGGAGCAGAACCTCTCCTTGAATTCGCAGAAGATCTCGGGCGCGTGCGGACGTCTGATGTGCTGTCTGCGCTACGAGCACGAGCTCTACGAGGAGGAGCTTGCGAAGCTTCCCAAAATGGACGCTCTGGTGGAAACGCCCGACGGCAGAGGCATCGTGTGTGAGCTCAGTCCTCTCTGCGGACTGATCAAGGTACGCTTCCCCGGCGATCATCAGACGGTCAGAACCTACGCCAAGGATTCCGTCAAAATCATCGCCAACACCAAAAAGGAACAAAAGGAACTGCGTGAAGCCGAAAGTCGCGCGCAGGGCAAAAAAGAGAACTGATCCGGTTTGTGTCCCGCGCGGACACAAACCGCTTTTTTCGGAAGCGAAAACACCGGATTTTCGGTACTTTGACGCTGTATTTTCACGCTCAAATTTATTTGAAATTTTTTTGATTTTTTTCAAAAAAGGTATTGACATTTTAAAAGAGATAGTATATAATAGAATCCGTCGCAGGGGAAGAGCTCGAATGCCTCCCACTGTCAGTGAATGCGAGAGTGGCGGAACTGGTAGACGCGCACGTTTGAGGGGCGTGTGGATTCACCGTACGGGTTCAAGTCCCGTTTCTCGCACCAACAGCCACTGAACACAGTGGCTGTTCAAATATGCGGATATGGCGGAACTGGTAGACGCGCTGGTTTCAGGTTCCAGTGGGCGACCATGCAGGTTCAAGTCCTGTTATCCGCACCAAAAATCGACAAGTTTCAACAGAAGCTTGTCGATTTTTACTTCTTCACTTTTCACTCTTCTCTTGCGAAACTTGTCGATTAGGTATACAGAAAGGGACTGACATGAATTTTTCAAAAGGTGATCTTTTTCACATTAACATGAGAAACGGCATCTATCAGATCCTGGATTTTTACCAATCGGACGATACGGGAAATATCTGGTTTTTCAGAAAAGTATTTGACGGAAAGCTGAAATTGAAAATATCCAAGGCGGAAATCGTGCACGAAAGCTGGATGTCGCCCATCAGTCCGAAAACGCGGGACAAAATCGCCGACACTTTACAGCTGCCCGACGTACAAGCCGTTTTACAGGATCTGACCATTGACAGAATGATGCTGTTCAAAGCGACTTTTCAATTGGAAATCATGTGGTGCTCTATGAATCCAAAAAACAAGAAAAAGCTTGAAAAGCTTTTGAACTCCGGGATTCAGGGCTTTGTCAATCCGTTCTCATTGAGAAATGCCATCCGGGAATTGCACGACCGGGGCGAGCTCCTGATCGCAAATACGCTCGAATATCCACCGGAAGGTGATCGTATGTACCGTATCGAGCTCGGTCGATACTGCGATGATTTTGACGAATTCGGAAATGAACGCTTCAGAGAAATGCGTTTCAAGGAGATGAAAATATATCGGCGGGAAGATCTGCTCGGATAAGAGCTCCCTTTTTATAAGATGCAAAAAGTCCAATTTGTTTGATCGACAAATCGGACTTTTTTCTATTATAGAAGCTTTCTGATGATCTTGGCAAACGCTTCCGCCATATAGTGATAGCCGAGGTCGTTGGGGTGACAGCCGTCGGAGGTACAGTCTCCGCGGATCCCGTCGGGATAAAAATCGGTGAAGCCGTTGATGAAGTAGACGTTTTCATCGCCCTCCGCTTTTGCGCGCAGATAGGTGTTTTCGATGATACGCATACGCTTCTCGTTGATTTCCGGATCAGACGTTTCGTTCACGAGATCCCAGTCGGGCTTGGAAGCCATGATGATGGGTGTCAAGGGCTGTTTGGCACGAAAACGCTTGTAGCCTGCGTAATGCGTTTTTTCCAAATGCTCCGCATCGGGGGCGTTGTGGTCGTAATCGTAAACGAAAACGCTCATCTTCTGATCCGCGATAAAGTCAAGGATCGCGCTTTCTCCGCGCGCGCCGCCGCCAAAGCCGAGATTGTAGACGTTCGTGTCGAGCATACGGGAAATCTGGGAAGGATAGTTCATGCCCGGTCTGCCCGCGCCGATGCCGTGAACGATGGAGGAGCCGTAGAATACGACGGGCGTTTCATAAGTATAGGATCCTCCCTCCTCCAGCTCTGCGCCTTCGCGCAGACCGACGTAAAAATTCTCCACGGCGGCGTTGATCGGGAAATAAAGGATCACGTCCTTCATGACGGGCTTGTCCTTCAAGCGGCATTCCACGTAATTTTTTCCTTCTCCCTGCGAGGGGACGAAGGAGCCCTTATAGATATGCTTGCCGTTTTCGACGAAATACATTTCAAAGCTCGACGTCGCAAGCACCGACATCGAGCCCGTGCGCTCATCGTTGGAAAGATCGGCGTGAATGACGATAATATCGGAATTGGTGCGGAAACGCACGCGCGCGCTCGGCCCCATCGTGTGCAGGCGGGTGACGGTTTCGCTCGTTGCCAGAGCGACCTCTCTCGGGACACGGCAAAACGGCTTCCAGAAGCCATAAAGCTTGATCATAGGCGTCGTACGAACGTCAAGATAAACCGGAGAACGCATGGTCGTGTCCGAAAGGACGGTTCCCATTTCTCTCGTAACCTTCATGATTTTCATTCCTTTCTTTGATCCGTAAAAATATATCCAAATAAGCTTACCGTTTTACTGCTTTCCCTGCTCCACGCTGTTTTCGATCAGCTTGACGAGAATATCGGTGATCTTCTCCATCGCTTCCACGGAAACGAATTCGAAGCGGGAGTGGAAGTTTTCGCCACCCGTGCAGATATTGGGACAGGGCAAGCCCATAAAGGAAAGTCTCGCGCCGTCCGTACCGCCGCGGATCGGAACGACGTTGGGCGTAACGCCTACGTCGGTCATCGCCTTTTTCGCGCGGTCGATGATATACATATGGGGCTCGATCTTTTCCTTCATATTATAATAAGAATCGGAAAGCTGCATGACGGCAGTTCCCGCGCCGTAAACGGAATTGACCGTTTCGCAGGCTTTGACGAAATTTGCCTTTTTCTCTTCAAATTTCGCTCTGTCGTGGTCGCGGATGATATAATCCAGACGGGCGTATTCAATGCCGCCGGTCATACCTGCAAGATGGTGGAAGCCTTCGTAGCCTTCCGTTTTGGAGGGGATCTCGTCCGCGGGAAGGAGCGCGTTGAATTCGCAAGCGATCAGAGCCGCATTTTTCATCTTGTCCTTTGCGGAGCCGGGGTGAATGGAAACGCCGTGGATCTCAATATGCGCGCTTGCGGCGTTGAAGTTTTCATATTCCAGCTCTCCGAGTGCGCCGCCGTCAACGGTATAGGCGTAGTCCGCGCCGAAGCCCTCCACGTTGAAATGATCCGCGCCTCTGCCGATCTCCTCGTCGGGCGTAAAGGCAACGCAGATCTTGCCGTGCGGAAGATTGCTTGCGATGATTTTCTCAAGAGCGGTCATGATCTCCGCGATGCCCGCCTTATCGTCTGCGCCGATCAGCGTCGTGCCGTCGGAAACGATCAGATGCTGACCCTCGTATTTGGCAAGATAGGGATAGTCGGCAACGGTCATAACGATATTTTCCTTTTCGTTGAGAAGAATATCGCCGCCGTGATAATCGACGACGGAAGCCTTGATATCCGTGTCGGATGCCTCGCTCGAGGTATCCATATGCGCGATCAGTCCGATGGCATTGACTGCCTTTTCGGTATTGGCGGGAAGGGTTGCGTAAACGTAGCCGAAGCCGTCCACGTACGCATCGGTCAGTCCCAGAGAAAGAAGCTCCTCCTTCAGCGCTTTGGCAAGCACGAGCTGCTTTGCCGAGCTGGGAACGGTCTGACTTTCCTCGTCGGACATGGTGGGATAAGCGACGTAATTCAAAAATCTTTCGTATGTTTTCATAAGGGTTCTCCTTGTGATTTTATTATTGACTCTTTTATCATACATCAAAAAAGCATGAAAATCAAGATTTTTATCCTTTTTCGGAAAAATTCCCGTCCGAAGAAAAATGCTGATTACCCCTTTCGGTAATCAGCATTTTGCATTTCAGGAAAATCCCCACGGGACCCATCTTTGCTTTTTCTCGGTCTCCGACTCGTTTCTCGGTTGAATGGGTGTCGTTTCCGCCGCAGACGTTTCTGCGCTTACGGATTCTTTCCGCTCCGTTTGGCGTGATTCCGTTCCCGCGGTCGCGCTTTCCGCCCGATCCCCCTTTACACCCGTTTCCGCCGTTGTCACCGTCTCCTCCGGTAACGCCTGTTCCTCCGTTGTCACCGTTTCCTCCGGCGGATGCTCGTGCTCGGCGCAATAACGGTTGCGCGCCTGCTTGCCGCCTGCCACGCCGATATAATTTCCGTCCGACTCGTAAAATTCCTGAAAAAAGGCTTCGTTTTCTCCGAGGGAGGGCGACGCGCCGTAAGGCAAATGGCGGTAAATATACTGCGCGTCCGTCACGTTGATCTCGCAGGGAAACGCGCGTCCGTAATGCTTCAGCAGTGCAACGCGGATGATATTTTCGCTCGGACAATGCGCCGCGGCGACAGCGTGCGTTTTGCTGTCGTAATCCACGAGGATATGCGTATCGCAACGCGACTTGGGCTCCGTGCCCTTTTTGAAATATCCGTATTCCAGACGGTGTCCGCGCAGGTCGTGCGAGCACGCAGAGGTCGGAAGCGCTCCCGAATCCCTGCAATACAGACAGCGAACGACGTTTTCACTGCGCGCAAACGTATGGCTTTTATCCAGCGATACGGTCTCTGCGCCGTTTCTGGCGTAAAGCTTCGTCATCAAGCCGTCGAAAATCAGAACGGCGGGATTCTTTTTATGCGTGCCGATGTCGCGCGCATCTTTATATCCGTACCATACGCCGCAGAGAAGGTCGGGGGTATATCCGATAAACCAGCGGTCGGTATTGGCGTTGGAGGTACCCGTTTTTCCCGCCACGGGGAGGGTTTTCTGTAGGGTCATATCCTTTGCCGTGCCTTGCGAAACGACGTTTTGGAGCAGTCTCGTCATCACGTCCGCCGTGTCCTCGCCGAAAACGGGTTGCCCTTGCATTTCGTTGGAGAGCAAAAGCTTGCCGTCCTTGTCGTAAACGGCGGTATAGGATACCGTTTCGTGATATACGCCGCCGCAGGCAAGCGCGCTGTATGCACCCGTCATTTCCCGTACGGAAACGCCTCGTGTCACCGCTCCCAGCGCAAGAGGCGCCGGCGCAACGTCCGACAGAACCGCGCCGTTCTCGCCGTTTTCCCGTTCGATCAGATGGGAAATACCGAGCGCTCTCGCATAACCGAAGGACGTTTGCTCGCCCAACTGCTTGAGAATGCGTACCGCGACGGTATTGGTCGAGCGGCAAAGTGCCGTATTGACCGTCGTCAAGCCTGCGTAAACGCGGGGATTGTTCTTGGGCCAGAGCGCATACCCGCTCCCTTCCTTCGTAAAGGTGACGGGAACGTCGTCGTAAACGCTCGCCCAGGTGATCAGATTTTTTTCGATCGCGGGCGCGTATACGGTGATCGGCTTGATCACCGAGCCGGGCGAACGGAGCATTTGCGTGGCGAGATTGAAGATGCGGTCTGACTTTTTTTCTCCGACCGCGCCCGCTACGGCGAGAAGCCTTCCGCTCTTCGGATCGATCAGCACCGCTGAGGAATCGGCGCGCGCGCCCTCCGCGCTTTTCGGGAAATTTTCGATATTTTCGTAATATTGCTCCACGGTCTCCTGCATTTTTTTGTCCATCGTCGTATAGACGGAAAGACCGCCGTTATAGAGCATACTCGATGCCGCCGCGCGGGAAAGTCCGTACTTCTCCGACAGATCGGCGATCACGTCCTCGATCACGACCTCGGTAAACCAGGAGTTTCTCACCGCGCGTTCTTCCTTTTGCCCGAGATGCAGAGCCGTCGGGGAAGCGATGCTTTCCTCGTATACCGTATCCTTCAGAAGCCCGAGCTCGTGCATACGCCAGAGCACCGTATCCCTGCGGTTTCGGTTGTTTTCGGGATTTTTCACGGGATCGTATTTCGTGGGATATTGGATCACGGCGGCGAGCGATGCGCCCTCGGCGGCGGTCAGCTCGGATGCGCTCTTTCCGAAATAGGTTTCCGCAGCGGTCTCCAAGCCGTAGCAACCCTCCGACAAATAGACGGTATTGAGATAAAGCTCGAGGATCGCTTCCTTGCTCATGCGCTTTTCCAGCTTCAGCGCCCGCATGATCTCCGTGAGCTTCCGCTTGGGCGTCACGCTGTTGTCTCCCGTCAGGTTTTTGATCAGCTGTTGCGTGATCGTCGAGCCGCCGTAATGTCCGCCGCCCGAAAGGAATCCGAGCACTGCGCCGACCGTCCGCTTCATATCCATGCCCTTATGCTCAAAGAAGCGATGATCCTCAATGGCAATGAAGGCGTTCTGCACCTCGATCGGGATCTTTTCCAGCGGAATCCAGATGCGGTTTTCCGACCCGATCAATCTCTGATCCTCCATTTCGACGGCGTTTCCATCGGCATCGGTATAATATAATTTCGTGGTACGCCCCTGATTGGCAACCAGCATATCCATATCCAACGAAGCATCGATGCCCTTGGTGGCGTATAAGATAAACGCTGACGACAAAATCAGCGTACTGAACAATCCGATCAGCAGAAAGCAAGCGAGAATCCTGCCGATCGCATGGCGTATTTTATGCCGTTTTTTCATCATGCAAATCTCTTTGAAAAACGCTCGTTTTTCAAAGCTTATCCTTTCCAAAGAGTCTGCCTATAGTATGCGCGCGTCAAAAAAATTTTATACCAAACAAATACCGTGCCGTCCTTCGGGACGGCACGGCCAGCTTGTCGATAAAGTCAGTTAAAAAATTCAGTTTCGTCAATTTCGCCAAAAGATGAGATGCTAAAAAGCCTTCCTCCGGGAGGAAGGTGCCGAGTTTACGAGGCGGAAGGAGCCCGCGTCACTTAAAATTTGATCAAACTTGATGTTTACGCACTCTCCCTCAGTCTTTTGCTTCGCAAAATCCAGCTCCCTCCCAGAGGGAGCCTTCCCTGCTTTGTGCAACTTTTTATTTTT
>JAFQOX010000153.1 GCA_017412045.1 Clostridia bacterium | reverse complement strand
GGGACAATTGATGTAGCGAAGCGGCGTGAGGGTGTTAAATGACAGCCTGAATGGCTGTCATTCCCCGAACGGGACCGAGCCGCAGCGAGACCGCGCAAGCAGTCCAGCGGCACGCCGGTACTCTGACGCAAGCGTCAGAGTGGCTTCTTTTTGGTGCTTTTTCGACTCCTTGGCTTGCCAAGGAGTGCAAACCAAAGCAAAAGCACGTCGTTTCCCCTTTTCAAAGGGAATTTTTGCTTACTTTTGTAGAAAAGTTCTCCCATAAACAATCATTTATCGTTCCAACTCACAAAAAAAGTAAATGCTGTTGCCCTGCGCGTTTTTGCCACGCGCTTCTGTAAAAAATTTCCTACGGTACGAGAAAAGGACAGAGAGCGGAAGTTCTCTGTCCTTTTGAAGGAATGCCGGAAGCGAGCTTTATTCCGAAGCCGTATCCAGACGATACTTTTCCGAATAATCCTCGAAATATTTGTCGTAAACCTCGTCGCCGCGGTGAAGTCCCTCGGCGTAGCTGTGCATACCGAGGCTGTTGTTTGCGATCTCGATCACACAGCCCGCGATATTGGAGCAGTGGTCTGCCACACGCTCCAGATTGGTCAGCAGGTCGGAGAGGATGAAGCCGAGCTCGATGGTGCATTCGCCGATGCGCAATCTCTCGATGTGGTTGGAGCGGAGCGCGGTCTGCAAATCGTCGATGACCTCCTCCAGAGGCTCTACGCGGACGGCGACCTGAATATCGTTGTGAACGAACGCCATCTGCGCGTTGTCCATGACCTCGCGAACGGCGTTCATCATGACGGAAAGCTCGCGCTTCGCCGTCGGAGAGAAGCTCAATTTCTTCGTGTGCATTTCTTCCGCAGATTCCGCAATATTGACGGCGTGGTCGGAGAGTCTTTCCAGATTTCCGATCATGTGGAAGAGCTTCGTCACCTCAAGGCTGTCCTTTTTGGTCAGATCGCAGTTCGTGATCTTCATCAGATACGAGCCGAGCTCGTCCTCGTAGATATCGACGGTGTCCTCCTCCTTTTTGATTTCGTCGAAAAGCTTCTTGTCGAAATGCTCCGGAAGATCCATCGCCTTTTTGACGGAGCGGAAGGAGATGTCCGCCATATTATAGGCAACCTGACGGCAGCGCTCGATCGCGACGCCGGGGGTAGCGAGCAGACGGTCGTCGAGCAGGGAAACCTTGTCGTTGGTTCCCTTTCTCTCTCTGACGAGCAGGCAGGCAAGCTTCTCGAACTGCTTGCAGAACGGGAGCAGGCAAGCCGTGCAGAATACGTTGAAGCAGGTGTGGATCAGAGCGATCATCGTATGATCCGCCTTCATGTCAATGAAGGTGAAGCCGATGATCATATGCAGGGTGTAGAAAACGATCATCGCGCCCAGCGCGCCGATGACGTTGAAGCAAAGGTGGACCATGGAAACGCGCTTCGCGTTCTTGTTCGCGCCGACCGAGGAGATGAGCGCGGTCACGCAGGTACCGATATTCTGACCGAGAATGATCGGAAGCGCCGTTCCGAAGGTGACCTGTCCCGTCGCGGAAAGCGCCTGCAAAATACCAACGGATGCCGACGAGCTCTGAATGATCGCCGTCAGCACCGCGCCTGCAAGCGCGCCGAGAATGGGATTCGAGAAGAGGAGCAGGATCTGCTGGAATTCGGGAACGTCCGCGAGCGGCTTCACGGCGGCGGTCATATAGTCCATACCGAAGATCAGCACGGAAAAGCCGAGAAGGATCAGACCGACGTCCTTTTTCTTGGAATCCTTCAGGAAAAGATAGAAGATGATACCGATCAGCGCGAGGATCGGGGTGAACGAGGTGGGCTTGAGCATGGTGATCAGGAAGCTCTCGCCGCTGAGCCCCGAAAGGCTGAGAATCCACGACGTGATCGTCGTGCCGACGTTCGCCCCCATGATGATCGGAATGACGTTTGCCAGCGTCATCACGCCCGAGTTTACGAAGCCGACCATCATAACGGTGGTCGCGGAGGAGCTCTGAATGATCGCCGTCACCGCAGCGCCGAGCGCGAAGCCCTTCAGCGGATTGGACGTCAGCTTACCGAGCAAGGAAGAGAGTCGCGAGCCCGCGCTTTTTTCCAGTGCATCGCCCATCACGCTCATGCCGAACAGAAAGAGCGCGACACCGCCGATCAATGCCAATACGTTGGTAAAATCCATAATTTGTTTCCTTTCCGCAGAGTGCGATTAAATGATGCCGAAATGGTAAAGAAGCACGAGCACGGGAAGCGCGATCTGCCAGATCAGACCGAAGATATTGAAGAACCAGAAATACCAGTGCTTCGTTTTGTGGCGGAACGCCTTCATACCGAGCAGAGCGCCGATCGCGCCGCCGAAAAAGCCGAAGTTCAGAAGCACGGCTTCGGGAATGCGCCACAGATCCTTTTTCGCCTTACGCTTGTCCGCGCCGTAAAGAATGAACGCGATGAGCGACATGATGAAAATGAACGCTGCGTAAATCAACATGAAATATTTGTCCATAAAAACCTCCTGTTTGGTAGTGCTTTCATTATATCAAAACAAAATTTACAAGTCAATGTTTTTTCAGAGATATTTGGATTTTATCGGATATAAAAATGTTACCCGCTCCGAAGAGCGGGTAATCCTGACTGTCAAAAAGGCAACGGTTTTTATCCGGGCAAACGGCAACCGTCCCCCTTTTGGTAATCCTTGCCGTATTCCGTATCGTAAAATTTTTCCAGCATATTCGTTTTTTCGTCTTCGGTAATCAGATCGTTCTTCAGCAACAGAGAAACGTAATCCGGATAATCCAAGCGGGAATACGTCCGATCCGCGCTGTAGGGAAGCAAAACGCCGTTCACGCTGACGTTTCCCGAAAAAGTCAGGGTGCAATCAATGTCTCCCCGATACTGCTCGGCAAGCTGAGCCGGGGTCGCGTTCGGAGAACCGAGATTGACGGCGCGACGCGATTCCGTTTTATATTTGACGAGCACGTTTTCGGAGCTTGTATTTTTAAAAAGAAAATTCAGGTTTTCTCCCGCAAAATACGCTTCTGCGGAAACGACCTTGTGAAGCTCTACCGTCAGTTCTTCAACGGCGGCATTTTCGGGATAAGAATAAAGTCTCTTCGTCAGTCCCATTCCCGAGGGCAGGGTGCTCAGGTCAAATTGAATGACGAAGGGGTCGTTGGGAATTTCGCATATGATTTTTCCCTCTGCGTCAGAATACGCCGAACTGAGATATTGCAGATCGTAAGTCGTAGAGCCTCCGGAAACGACAATATTGGTCTTTTTGCTGATATTGATCTTCACACCGCTCAGATCTACGTCCTCTTCCGTATGCAGAAAAATCGTTCCCGATACGCTTCCCTTGTCCATCGGAGCGGTTTGCGTTGCGGAAGATCCCGTCGTCGCAGAGCTTCCCGTATCCGAGGTGCTTTCTGCCGAACTGCCCGCCGTCGTATCCGAGACCGTATTTTCGCTGTCTGCGGAGCCGCCCACCGTCGTATCCTGCGGCGGGATCTTGGCGCAAGCCGTGACAAGCAAGCAAACGGACAGACAGAGCGCAATCAGTAAAGTAAGAGATTTTTTCATATTTATCCTCCTTTTGTATTCAAGTTTTTGAATGCAACTTTTATTTTTAAGCTTTCTACATGGCTTTTTCGACAGTCTGAGGCTTGCTCTTGGGAGCAATGCCATTTAGTTAAGGAAAGTCCAAAATAATAGTAAAAAATTCAAAAAAGGTATTGACAAAAAGCCAAAAGTGTGCGGTCGATTTTATTAACCGCGGTTAATAAAATCGACCCTTGAAAATAGAGGTAAATCCGCTATTGACAAGGAGAAAGCAAAATGAAGCACACAGCCAAACGCATAAAAAGAATTCTGAAAAAATGTTTAAAAGAGATATCTGATCACCCAGAACTTTTCGCCAAAAATCCTCAGAAGAATTTCAAAAGAAAAAGGAAATTACCTTTTGAGGAAGTACTGAAATTGGTTTTATCTATGGCGGGGAAATCCATACGAGGGGAACTGATGGATTATTTCGGATTAAAACTTTCTACGCCTACTGCCTCTGCTCTTGTTCAACAAAAAAACAAAATCAATTACAGTGCATTTGAAACACTCTTTCATAACTTTGTTGATGCCATAAACGAACAAGATTTATTAGACGGTTACCGTTTGATCGCGATGGACGGTTCAGATCTTCATGTTCCAATCAACAAAAATGAACCTGATTCTTTTCACCAAAACAAAAATGGAGATAAGCCGTACAATCTTCTGCACATCAATGCATTGTATGATCTCAGGAGAAGAATTTACGTAGATGGCATTATTGAAGGCAGAAAAAAAGAGAATGAGTGTAAAGCATTTGTGACAATGGTGGATCGAGATTCTTCGCCCATCCCGACGATATACATTGCAGATAGAGGATTTGAAGCCTACAACAATATGGCTCACATACAAGAAAAGGGGCAAAAATTTCTTATCAGAGCAAAAGATTTTTCTTATGGCGGTATCGTATATTCATTGGATTTAGGTGAATTTGATGAAAACGGTGAAATGGACAAAAATGTAACCTTGCATTTAACCCGAAAAAATACAAAAAGCGACGATAAGAATTTCAAGTTCTTAAACTCGAAATGTGTATTTGACTTTTTACCGACATCTTACAAAAGGAAGAGTCCCATTGTTTCATATGAATTGAATTTCAGAGTAGTTCGTTTCAAATTATCTGAAAATTCTTATGAAGTGCTTCTTACCAATCTCGACAGAGATCAGTTTGATATTAACAAATTGAAGAATCTTTATGCTATGCGCTGGGGAATTGAAACCTCATTCAGAGCTTTAAAGCATACGCTGACCTTATCTCTTGTACATTCTAAAAAAACGGAGTATATTCTCCAAGAAATTTTTGCAAAATTCATCATGTACAACTTCACTGAATTGATTACCTCGCACGTAATCATCAAGCAAAAAAACAGAAAGTACCCTTACCAAATCAACTTCTCTGCTGCTGTACGTATTTGTCGCAATTTTTTCTTGAAAAATATATCTCCGTCAAAGACAGAAGCTCTTTTGCTGAAACATTTACTTCCCATTCGGAAAAGAACATCTCCTCCCAGAGGAAATCGTTCGTATTCAGCATCGACCTTCTTGTATAGGATACCATAATGCTTTGACTTTTGCAATACTTTTTTTGACAGACTTTTTCGTCTGTCTTTTAGTCATGCTTTTTTTCAAAAATACTGCGTTTTTTATACTTCACTATATTTTCTTTTTTTTGAATTTTCTTAACTAAATGATATTG
>JAFQOX010000152.1 GCA_017412045.1 Clostridia bacterium | reverse complement strand
CGCAACACCCTTGCGTCAAGCGAACTGTTCTGCGCTTTGCGCAGGCGTTCGCGCAGAGCGAGTGGGCTTTGCGGTATGCAATTTCCACACGCACCAGCGATCAAACCGCAGGTTTGCCAACTTCTTTTTTGCAACTTTTTTCTTTTTGGGAAAGAAAAAAGTTGACCGTTCCCCCTTTGTAAAAGGGAAATATTTTTTAAAAAATCCCGTCTGTTTACAGCGCAAAAACATTTTTTGCTATAAGATTTTTGAATATGAAAAATCTTATCTTTTTCATATTCGATAAAAAATCATAATAAATTAAAAAAGTAAATGCTGTTGCCCTGTTTGGAGGACGGGAAAGATCAATATATCAGATACAATCCTCGTTATGACGGCGATAGCGCGCGGGAGCGGGAATGTCCATCAGATCCTCGTAGGATTCGGATTCTTCCGCGGAAAGCGGAATGACGGGCGTATAGCCCGTGCAGTCGTTGACCGAAGCGGGGCGCGTGTGATCAACAGCGTTTTTCAAATGATCGAAGGAATGATCGGTTTTCTTTTGATGACATCTGTTTCTTTTATTTTCGTGATTCATGGCTTTTATCCTCTCTTGTTTTTGGGACACTGCCCATCATTATTTTTTCTCGCTTTCGCAAAATCATGCTATGGATTTTGAAAACAACGTGAAAATATCCAGGCTCGTTTGAAAAATGACAATACGCCCAAAAACGGTTATTTTTCAAACAAACCCTAAAAAATTTTTGTTTTTTGTTGATTTTTTTCGAAAAACCTATTCCATTTTCAAATAAAAGGTGTTATAATATTAAAGTTAGTATCCGTTTATTCTATTATTTTTATGATAAGAGAGGATTTATATTGTGAAAAGAGAAGATTTGAGAAACGTTGCGATCATCGCGCACGTTGACCACGGTAAAACAACTCTTGTAGACGAAATGTTGAAGCAGGGTGGCATTTACAGAGAGAACCAAGCCACCGAGGACCGCGTTATGGACTCCAACGCCATCGAAAAGGAACGCGGCATTACCATTCTTGCAAAAAACACCGCCGTACATTATAAAGGCGTAAAAGTAAATATCATTGATACCCCCGGACACGCTGACTTCGGCGGCGAGGTAGAACGCATTCTCAAAATGGTGAACGGCGTTATTCTGCTCGTCGATGCGGCAGAAGGTCCTATGCCCCAGACCAGATTCGTTTTGAAGAAAGCGCTCGAAATGGACCACCGCGTCATCGTCGTCGTCAATAAGATCGACAAGCCCGATGCCCGTCTGGACGAGGTCGGCGACGAGGTTCTCGAGCTTCTCATGGAGCTTGACGCGACCGACGAGCAGCTCGATTCTCCCGTTCTCTGGTGCTCCGGCAGAGCAGGTACGGCTGCTTACTCTCCCTTTGAAGAAGGAACCAATCTGGAACCCCTCTTCGACACCATTCTGAATTATATTCCCGCTCCCGAGGGCGAGATCGACGCGCCCCTCCAGATGCTCGTTTCCTCCATCGACTATAACGATTACGTCGGCAGAATCGGTATCGGCCGTATCGAAAGAGGCGTGATCCGTCAGAACCAGGAGGCTGTGATCTGTAACTTCCACAGCGCCGACGAGCACAAGAGAACCAAGATCGTCAGCATTAGCCAGATCGACGGTCTGCGCCGCGTACCCGTTACCGAAGCAAAGATGGGCGACATCATCTGCTTCTCCGGCGCGGAAAGCATCTCCATCGGCGATACCATCACCGCCGTCGATTGCATAGAGCCCCTGGAATTCGTCAAGGTCAGCGAGCCCACGATGGAAATGACCTTCTCCGTCAACGACTCTCCCTTTGCGGGCAGAGAAGGTAAGTTCGTTACCTCCAGACAGCTCCGCGACCGTCTCTATAAAGAGCTTCTCAAGGACGTATCCCTGCGCGTTGAGGACGGTGAAACCACCGACAGCTTCAAGGTTGCGGGCAGAGGTGAAATGCATCTTTCCATTCTCGTTGAAAATATGCGCCGCGAGGGCTACGAGCTGACCGTCAGCACGCCCCGCGTACTCTTCAAGGAAATCGAAGGTAAGCTCTGCGAGCCGATCGAGCGCGTAGAGATCGACGTTCCCAACGATTCCTGCGGCCCCGTTATGGAAAAGCTCGGCGCGAGAAAGGGTGAGCTTCTCAATATGAACCCCACCGCCGGCGGCGTTCGTACCAAGCTCGAATACCTCATTCCGACCAGATGTCTTTTCGGTTACAGAAGCGAATTCATGACCGATACGCGCGGCGAAGGCATCATCAACTCCAGCTTTGATTCCTACGAGCCCTACAAGGGCGACATCGTACGCCGCTTCACCGGCTCTCTGGTCGCTTCCGAAGCGGGTGAGTCCACCTCCTACGGCGTATTCAACGCGCAGGACAGAGGTACGATGTTCATCAGCAACCAGTGCCCGGTTTACGAGGGTATGATCGTCGGTGAAAATCCCAAGCTCGAGGATATCGCCGTTAACGTCTGCAAGGAAAAGCACCTGACCGCCGTTCGTTCCAAGGGCGCGGACGAAGCGCTCCGCCTCGTTCCCGCGAAGATCATGACGCTGGAGGAAGCGATCGAATTCATCGCCGACGACGAGCTCATCGAGGTTACGCCCAAGTCTATCCGTCTGCGTAAGAGAATCCTTTCCACCGACGCGCGCTATAAGCTCGCCGGCAGACTGAAAAAAGAAGGCAAATAAGCCATTGATAAAATTTTCTGATAAATATGAAAAATCCGCAAAGCTTTTTGCGGATTTTTCAATAGAAAGGTATGGTTATGATGAAAGAAGAATGGATCAGGAGTGCTTTCGTGCTCGGTGACGATGCGATGGAGCGCCTGCAAAAGAAAAAAGTGATCCTTTTCGGTGTCGGCGGTGTCGGCTCCTTCTGCGCGGAGGCTTTGGCGAGGATCGGCATTGGCACGATCACGCTCGTCGATCCCGACGACGTTTCCGTTTCCAATATCAATAGACAGCTCATCGCGCTTCATTCTACCGTCGGCAGAAACAAAGCCGAGGTCATGAAAGAAAGAATTGCGGACATCAATCCCGAGGCGGTCGTCACTGCGCTCCCTCTTTTTTATTTGCCCGAAAATGCGGATTCGATCGACCTTTCGGAATATGATATCGTCATCGATGCCATTGATACCGTTTCCGCAAAGGTCGAGCTTGCCGTGCGCGCGAACAAGCTCGGTATTCCCATGCTTTGCTCCATGGGTACGGGCAACAAGATGCAGCCCGATAAGCTTGTCATCACCGACATTGCGAAAACGACGACGTGTCCGCTGGCGCGCGTGATGAGAAGGGAGCTGAAAGCAAGAGGCATCGTGCATTTGCCTGTTGTGTATTCGACGGAAACGCCGATTCCGCGCCATCCCGACCATGCGGACTATGTGGATCCGAGCGGCAGAAGAGGTACACCCGGCAGCCTTTCCTTCGTGCCCTCCGCGGCAGGACTGCTCCTTGCATCCGAGGCGGTAAGGATCTTACTTGAAAAATAAATGTTGATGGGAAAGAGGCTTTTTCGATGAAACGCTTTTTGGCAATCGTTCTTTTTGTTCTCATGCTGACGCTCCTGATCGGATCGGCGGCGGTCGGTATTTACGCGATCTGCGATATTCGTGCGGAGATGGAGCAGCTCGACAATACGCCCGGCACAAGCGGTGCCGATTATCTTGGTTTGATGGGCGCGGGTTGGCTTTACGGCGGTATTTTGTTTATTGCCTCCGTCATCGGAGGGATTCTTTCCTCCGCTTGCGGAAAATTGCTCGCGCGGAAAACGCCGAAAGCCATCGCCTCGGTATCGCAGGCGTTGTTCGTTCTGATCGGCTTCGGCTCCGTTTTGATGTTTTTTGCAGGAGCGATTCTCTGAAATTTCAAAATGATTTTCTGTCTGTTTTGACGGTCTACCCGACGGCATTGCCGTCGGGCTTTCTTTTTTTCTGTAAGAGAAAATCCCGCCGTTTTGGCATACGCGAGGCTTGCAATGATAAAGAACGGTGCGCACAAGGCTTGCACGGCAATCTTTTTTCTTGCTGGGAACGCCACTTTTAGCACATTTAGCACGTGAGTGTGCCATTTAACAAAAAATTCATAAAAAAATTAGCAAAATACCCTTGACAAAACGCAAAAAACATGGTAAAACTATATCAGAGTTTAGCACTTGACGCGAAAGAGTGCTAAAATCCACGGGAAAGGATGGGAATCCAATGAAAAACGGTTTGGTGGTCGGCGGTGAGCTGAGCCAAAGAAAAAAACTGATCTTGCGTTCCGTGATCGAATCGCACATTGCGACGGGTGAACCCATCGGCTCCAAGTCTCTCGTCAGCAAATCCGATATTCCGTATTCCTCCGCAACCATCCGCAACGAGATGGCGGAGCTGGAAAATATGGGATACCTCATTCAGCCTCACACCTCCGCGGGCAGAGTCCCCACGACGCTCGGCTATCGCTTCTACGTCGATGCCCTGATGGAGAGCTACAAGCTGACGGCGACGGAGATCATCTCCCTCAATAACATCATTCAGAATAAAATGGGCGAGCTCGACTCCATTCTCCGAAGCGCGTCCAAGCTGATCGCCTCCATGACCAATTATACGACGGTCGCCGTGCAATCCCCGTACGGCGCGCCCACGATCGAGCAATACTCGTATATGCTCCTCGACGAGCGGGCGTTTCTGCTGGTCATGCGTATGTCCGACGAGAGCGTTTCCACCAAGCACATCCGCGTGGACGTCACGCTGGACGATAACATCCTGCGGCGGCTGACGTCGATCCTCAACGCTTCGTTCGTCGGTATCACCTCCGAGGGGATCACGCTCCCGATGATGATGCAGGCGGAGAAGGAAATGGGCGCGGCGGGCTCTCTGATCAGCCCCGTCGTCAAAGCCATTTACGAGATCATCGGCAAAAACGAGGAAGCCGATATCAATTTCGAGGGACTCAACAAATTGCTCGAATATCCCGAATTTTCAAACGTAGAGCAAATGCGGCGCGTGATCCGTATGTTTGAAAAGAAGGAAGATTTTATGAAAATTATCGAGGGCGCCGACGACGATAAGGTCAATATCTTTATCGGCAGCAACGGCGAGCTCGTTGATAATTCCGCTTTTGTTTTCAAGACCATCAAGGTCGGCGGCAGGGCGGTCGGCGCGATCGGCGTTTTCGGTCCGAGCCGGATGGATTATTCCAAAGTTATTTCTACGGTCGAATATCTCTCCAACTCTCTGGCGGGAGAGCAGGTCATCGGTCTGCTCGGAGATGCGGCCGACAAAGATTAGAAAGGAATTTTTTCTGCTCATGGAAGAAAAGAACGTAATTGAAGAAACCGTTTCCGAGGAAGCCGTACAAACGGAAGAGGTCAAGGAAACGGAATCCAAGGAAATGAAGGAGCTGAAGGAACAGCTCGAAAAGGCAGAAGCGGAGCGCGTGGCGACGAATGACAAATATCTTCGTATGATCGCGGAATACGACAACTACCGCAAACGCTCCACCAAGGAAAAGGAAAGCGCGTACGCGGATGCGTATTGCGATGCCATCGGCGCGATTCTCCCCGTCATCGACAATCTCGAGAGAGCGCTCGCTTATTCCGAGGGTGAAACGCTGACGGAGGGCGTCAAGATGACGCTCAAGCAATTTGAGGACACGATGGAACGCCTCGGCATGAAGGCTTACGGCGAACGCGGCGATGAATTCGACCCCAGAATCCACAACGCGATCATGCAGACGGAGGATCCCGAGCTCGGTGAAAACCGGATCGCCGCCGTCATGCAGAAGGGCTATTGCAAGGGCGACAAAATTATTCGTCACGCAATGGTGACGGTAACGGGTTAAAATCCGTTTCCGTTGCATAAAATAATATGCGGAAAATTCAAAAAAAGAAAAAACATCAATCATAAATTTATTTATTTTTGGAGGAACATGATTATGGGAAAAATTATTGGTATTGACCTTGGTACGACCAACTCCTGCGTAGCAGTATTCGAAGGCGGCGAACCCGCCGTTATCACCAACCCCGAAGGCTCCAGAACCACGCCTTCCGTCGTTGCTTTTTCCAAGACCGGTGAAAGAATGATCGGTCAGATCGCAAAAAGACAGGCGATCACCAACCCCGACAAAACCGTTATGAGCATCAAACGCCACATGGGTACCGACTATAAGGTCGATATCGACGGCAAAAAGTACACCCCTCAGGAGATCTCCGCAATGGTTCTTCAGAAGCTGAAGGCTGACGCGGAAAGCTATCTCGGCACGACCGTTTCTCAGGCGGTCATCACCGTTCCCGCTTACTTCTCCGACTCCCAGAGACAGGCGACCAAGGACGCAGGTAAGATCGCGGGCCTTGAGGTTCTCCGTATCATCAACGAGCCTACCGCTGCCGCTCTCGCTTACGGCATCGACAAGGACGGCATCGACCAGAAGGTCATGATCTTCGACCTTGGCGGCGGTACGTTCGACGTTTCCATCCTTGAAATCTCCGACGGCGTTTTCGAGGTTCTCGCAACCAACGGTAACACCAAGCTCGGCGGCGACGACTTCGATAACCGTATCATCGACTGGATCGCTACCACCTTTATGAAGGAAAACAACGGTATCGACCTCAGAAAAGACAAGATGGCTCACCAGCGTCTCAAGGAAGCTGCTGAAAAGGCAAAGATCGAGCTCTCCGGCATGACCAGCGCCAACATCAACCTCCCCTTCATCACGGCAGACGCGACCGGTCCCAAGCACTTCAACGAGGACCTCACCAGAGCGAAGTTCAACGAAATCACCGCTGACCTCGTAGAAGCGTGCATGGTTCCCTGCAGAAAGGCGCTCGCAGACGCAGGTCTCTCCGTTTCCGAGATCAACAAGGTTCTCCTCGTCGGCGGTTCCACCAGAATCCCCGCAGTTCAGGACGCCGTTAAGAAGTTCAGCGGCAAGGATCCCTTCAAGGGCATCAACCCCGACGAATGCGTTGCCATCGGCGCGGCGATCCAGGGCGGCGTTCTCGGCGGCGAAGTCAAGGACCTCCTCCTTCTCGACGTCACTCCCCTTTCTCTCGGTATCGAGACCCTCGGCGGTATCTGCACCAAGATCATCGAACGCAATACCACCATCCCCGTAAAGAAATCCCAGATCTTCTCCACCGCTGCTGACGGTCAGACCTCCGTTGAGATCCACGTTCTTCAGGGTGAAAGAGAAAGAGTTCAGCATAACACCACCCTCGGCAGATTCTTCCTCGACGGTATCGCTCCCGCTCCCCGCGGCATTCCTCAGATCGAGGTTACCTTCGATATCGACGCGAACGGCATCGTAAACGTAAGCGCTCTCGATAAGGGCACCGGCAAGGAACAGCACGTTACCATCACCTCCTCCACCAATATGAGCCAGGAGGATATCGACAAGGCTGTCCGCGAAGCAGAACAGTTTGCAGAAGAGGACAGAAAGTTCAAGGAGCTCGTTGAGACCAAGAACCAGGCGGAATCCCTCGCAGGTCAGTGCGAAAAGATCCTCTCCGACGCAGGCGACAAGATCTCCGAGGACGACAAGGCGGCAGTACGCGCGGAAGCAGAAGCGCTCAAGGCGACCGTCTCCTCCGACGACGTTGACACCATCAAGGCGGCAATCGAGAAATTCCAGAAGAAGTTCTACGAAATTTCCGCGAAGCTCTACCAGAATCCCGGCGCAGGCGAACCCGATATGGGCGGCGCAGGCTTCCAGAACGAGGACGGCAGCTTCAACGCGGACTACACCGAGAAATAAGTAAAAGGGCAACGCCCGCGGGATCTTGCCCGTCTGCCCGTTCTCCACGGAGCGGGGCGGCGTGAGTGATTTTCCGTAAATTTCAAATGATATTGTCAAAAGCGAAGGGCGGACGGTTTCGTTCGCCCTTCACGAAGGTTTAAGACAAAAAGAAACATACTGTTTACAAGGAAAGGTATGGACGGTTATGAGAGATTATTATGAAGTCCTCGGCGTCTCCAAAAACGCCTCGGACGACGAAATCAAAAAAGCATACAGATCCCTTGCAAAAAAATATCACCCCGATATGAATCCGGGCGATAAGGAAGCGGAAGAAAAGTTCAAGGAGGTCAATCAGGCGTACGCGGTCCTCTCCGATGCGGAGAAGAAGGCGCGCTACGACCAGTTCGGACCCGAGGCTGCCGAGGGCAATTACGGCGGCGGTTACGGAGGAGGCGGCGGCTTTGGCGGCGGCTTCGGCTTTGATTTCGGCGATATTTTCGGTGATATTTTCGGCGGAGGCGGTGGCTTCGGCGGCGGCAGCTCGCGCAGAAACGGTCCCCAGAGAGGCGACGACGTGGCGCAGAGAGTGACGATCAGCTTTGAGGAAGCGGCTTTCGGATGCAAGAAGGACGTCAGATATACGAAGGTCGAGAAATGCAGCGAATGCAACGGAAGCGGCTGTGCAGACGGCTCTTCCCCCAAGACCTGCTCCAAATGTAACGGCTCGGGTCAGGTCCGCGTACAGCAGAGAACGCCTCTGGGCGTATTCCAGACGACGAGAACCTGCGACGCCTGCGGCGGTACGGGTAAGACGATCGAAAATCCCTGCAAAAAATGCAGAGGAACGGGTATGTCGAGCGTTTCCAAAACGATCGAGGTTTCCATTCCCGCCGGCATCAACGACGGTCAGAGCCTGAACATCCGCGGCATGGGTCACGCGGGCAAAAACGGCGGTCCTGCGGGCGACCTCTATATTACCGTGAGCGTCAGAAAGCATCCGATCTTCGTCCGTGAGGATTTCGATATTTACTGCGAGATCCCGATCACGTTCCCCGAGGCGGCGCTCGGCGCGGAGATCAAGGTCCCCACGCTGGAGGGCGACACGACCTACGAGATCCCCGAGGGAACGCAGACGGGTACGACCTTCACGCTCCGCGGTAAGGGTATCCCCTACGTAAACGGCAGGGGCAGAGGCGATCTGATCTTCAAGGTCGTCGTGGAGGTGCCGAAGAATATGACCGACGCGCAGAAGGACGCGCTCCGTAAATTCGCGGATGCCTGCGGTAAATCCAACTACGCGAAAAAGGAAAAATTCAAAAAGAGCTTTTTCGGCAGAGATAAAAATTGATTTTTGGTATGCTGTTGCCCGATCGTTTTCGCGGCAACAGCATTTCTTTTTTGTGAATGGAACGATAAATTCTTGTTTAGTGGGTTCTCTCTCCCTCCGTCAACCATGCGGTTGACACCTCCTACATTATGCTTCGCATAATGTGCAGAGGGAGGCAATGTGTTCTTGTTTCCATCAAATACAAAACCATTGCGAAAAT
>JAFQOX010000151.1 GCA_017412045.1 Clostridia bacterium | reverse complement strand
GTCCAGCGGCACGCTGGTTTGCTTCTTTTTGGTGCTTTTTCTTTCAAACAAAGAAAAAGCACGTCGTTTCCCCTTTTCAAAGGGAATTTTTGCTTACTTTTGTAGAAAAGTTCTCCCATAAACAATCATTTACCGTTCCAACTCAAAAAATGCCCTGCGGATCGCTGGAGCTCATAAAATAAAAAAGATTTTCATTCATCACTTGACCTTGCTGACATCATATGTTAGAATATATGGGAAATTGAATTTTTGAAAGGAAACCTATCACGCATGAAAAAAATCCCGGCACTTATCCTTATCGCAATCCTTTGTCTCCTTTGTCTTTGCTCCTGCAATGAAAAAAGCTCCGGAAACGAAACCTACGGAGAGAAATTCGTAGCGGGAATCGACATGAACACCAAGAATCACAATCTTCACTTCGTCGAGATCACCGTTAAAAATTACGGCATCATTACGCTGACGCTGGACGAAACGATCGCGCCCACTACGGTCAGAAACTTCATCAAGCTCGCAAACGAAGGCTTCTACGACGGACTCACGTTTCACCGCATCATGGACGGCTTTATGATGCAGGGCGGAGATCCTAACGCTGACGGTTCCGGCGGTTCTCCCGAAAAGATCAAGGGCGAATTTATCAGCAACGGCTTTTACAACGCGCTTCCGCACGCCCGCGGCGTCATTTCCATGGCAAGACTTTCCTACCCCAACGACAGCGCAAGCTCGCAGTTTTTCATCGTTCACCGCGATTCCTATTTTCTGGACGGCGATTACGCTGCCTTCGGTTGGGTGACCTCCGGTATGGAATTCGTTGATGCCATTTGCGAAGAGACTCCCGTTACGGATAACAACGGCACGGTCCTCAAGAAAAAGCAGCCCGAAATCCTCAGCGTCCGCGTCGTGGGAAGCCAAGAGGGCGAAAAGAACGACAGAACGCCGGGAAACGAAACCTACGGCGAGATTTTTGAAGCCAATATCGGTCTCGATACCACAGGACATAAGCTCCATAACGTCGAGATCAAAATCGAAAAATACGGTATCATCACGCTGACGCTGGACGAAACGATCGCTCCCGTCACCGTACAGAATTTCATCAAGCTTGCAGGCGAAGGCTTCTACGACGGACTGACGCTTCACCGCATTATGGAGGACTTTATGATGCAGGGCGGAGACCCCAAGGGTGACGGCACCGGCGGCTCCGATGAAAAGATCAAGGGTGAATTCGAGCTGAACGGATTTGAAAATCCGCTTCCCCACGTTCGCGGCGTCATTTCCATGGCGAGACGCTCCTATCCTTACGATACCGCAAGCTCGCAGTTCTTTATCATGCACAAGGACGATCCCACTCTGAACGGCAAATACGCCGCCTTCGGCTGGGTAACCTCCGGCATGGAATTCGTTGACGCCATTTGCGAAGAGACTCCCGTTCTGGACAGCAACGGCACGGTCCGCTCCACGCACCAGCCCAAAATCCTCAGCGTGCGTGTTGTAACGGAGTAATGTTACTTTTTATATAGCTCATTGATTTTGTCGCGATGTACAACAGAACATCGCGACAATTTTTTTCAGGCAGAGAAAAAATATGATAAATTATGAAAAAATACCAAACCTTTTTCCGATTTTGCGATACATATGATGCGACACATATGTTGTATGATATCCGAATTCAAAAGCCATAACGAAAGGAATATTTTATGAAAGAGATGGGAGAAATGCTTTTTGACGGTACGGATGATGATTTTAAGCGCATCGTCGATTCTTATAAATTACTGCTTTACAGCGTTGTCTATGCGGCATCGGCATATGCGGACGCCGATGATATTGTACAAGAAACCTTTATCTACGCCTACTATCATTGGGGCACGCTTCGTGAAAAGGAGAAGCTTTCTTCATGGCTTTGCGCAATTGCCAAAAACAAAGCTGCTCGTACGCTACGGACAGCAGGCAAGATGATCTCTACAGAAGACCTCGGCGACAAAGCAATCGTTCCCTCGCCGGAAGAGGCGTTTTTGCGCCGTGAAGAGCGAATGGAGATCCGAAAAAAGCTTGACACGCTTTCCGAAAAATACCGTGAAGCAGTGCTCTTGCATTATTTTGCGGACAAAAGTATTTCTGAAATTTCTTCTCTTTTGCAAACTCCCGAGGGTACTGTGAAATTTCGTTTGCATGAGGGACGGAAGAAGCTAAAAAAAGAACTGATTTATATGATAAGTGAGAAAAAGAAGCAAGCGGAAGAAAAAAATGTTTGGGAAAATATCGAAAACGAGCTTCATCGTGCGCGTGAAGCATTCCATACTTATCAAAAAGGTGAATCAAACGCCATTTGCGACGTTCTCATTGAGCAATTTGAGGATATGGAGCCCACCGCGCTTTCCAAAGAAGAGATTCGCGCAATGATCCGCGTGTACACGCAAAAATTCTATGCCAATATGTATTTAGCGCCACCTGAAAAAAATATCACTAACTGCGAAAAATGTATAGCGCTCGCCGAGATTTCGGGGGATGAGTCTCTTATGGCGGAGCATTATACGTTCCATGCTATTGCGCTGACGAACATCAATAAAAAAGAGAAGGCGCTTTCTTATTACAGAAAAGCGCTTCAGCTTGCGGAGAAGCTGAAGGACGTGCCTCAGATTGCCGTTTTAAACTATTGGCTTGGCACAGGATATTTAAACAAGGATGTTCCGGACATTGCAAAAGCAAAGGCTTATTTTGCAAAAGCTGTTACATATAAAGATGAGCTTTTTCAAAGTGATCTTGGCAAAAGTGCCTATACGCTTGCTTATTCGGCGTTTGTCGCAATGGAAAGAGCGAAGAATCCCCATCGATTGGAAGGCTTTCACACCACAGAACCATGCATCGTCAAAACGGAAAACGGCTTGCAGCTACAGGAACAACCTGGTTTTTGGGGAGGCAAATACGCGAGATTTTGCACAATGGACATATTCACGCATATTGCCCATGTAAGACCTTTTCTCTCAAACGATGCCCGTGAAGGCTATGCCTTTCAAACGCTTTCCCGCTCACGCTACGAGGTTATTTCAAATCATGCGTGTGTAGAAACACCATCGGGAATTTTCGAAAATTGCTTGCACGTTCGCTATACGGAGAAAACAGGGGACAAGATCGACCTGAAACGCAATGGTGTACGCGATCTGTTCTATGCACCGAACGTGGGACTTGCAGAGATGAAATTCAAAGCCCTCTCCGGGTTTGAATATACGGTAAAGCTTGTGAAATATCATGTAAATTCCATCGAAAACGGCGATGTTTGCGACCGTTATCTACCGCTCACCGTCGGCAATGTCTGGTATTATGATATCTACGGTGCGGACGGTACACGGTTTGACAAGGTGGAATACGAAAACCGCTTCGAGGTCGTAGCTAAATGTACAGAAGATACTGTAGCGAGCCGATGGGCACCGATACCTCTTCCAAATGCTACACCCGAACGTAAAAAGGATTCCATTACGAGCATTGCTCACAGCGGATGGATCTGTAAAAAGGATTGAATTCAATGATTTTGCAGAAAGGGACAAGAATGAAGAAAAAATTTTATTATATTGGTTTGAGTATTTTGCGATCAACTGTTAAATTTCTTTGTTTTTTGGCTGTATTCAGTACGGTCAATACGCTGTTTATGCGATTTACGGAACAATTTGGAGAAGAAAATCGCGAGGGATGGTCTCTTGCCATCATGATATTTGTGATGCTCAGTGTTTCATGGGTCTTTTATCATTTTAACAAACGTGCTCAAATGTATTTTATGGAGTTTTCCAATTCGCTCGGAAATTCCCGCAAAAGTCATACTTTTGCTCGCGTACTCCGATCCATGGATTTTTATAACGATGCCGGTGTGTGCTGTATTCTTTCCTCGGTGAGTCCGTTTATTTTTCCATATACGGATATTGAGAGGCTGTTTTTTGAAAATACAAATTTAAATGCAGTAATACAAAAGCTGTTGATCGGCATCTTTATTGGCTTTTTGTTTTGCATCATTCAATGGTTTACGATTTTTGATGTCAGAAAAAAATGGCTGCGCAACAAAGAAATTTCATCCAAAAACGAGACTCTTAGGATTGTGGCGTATTTATTCTTTATCACGGTCATGTATACAGTCGGTTTCTATATCGCAATGGCATACGTTCCGGGGCTTTCTGTCTATGCATTTCTTTTAAAAGAACTGTTTTGGGAAATTCTGACCGTAATCGGAATCATTTTTCTGTGTCTCAATGGCAAGCGTATCCGTAAACGAAAAAAATTCATCGCCGGACTGAAAAGAATCTCCACCAAATCCGGATATGAATTATCCAAAATAAAAAAACCTTATCTTTCCGTTTTCAGAAAAATGCAAGGTGCCTCCTTTACCATCGAGGCTCACCAAAAGACTTATCAATGTAAATTGATATCCGGAAAAAGAAAAGGGATTCCCATCATTTTCAGCGACGAAGGCTTTTTGCTTTTCAGACGGATCATACGCATTGGCAAAACGAAGCTGTTTTCGATTTATTCCAAATACGATTATTCGTTTGAAAGCGACGTGAAAAAATGTCTGATCATCACCTGTGTTCCCGCAATCTGTTGTTTCAAGGACTCGTGCGGGCATATGCACCGGATCGAATCCGGCGAAAAGATCGGTGAATATACCGTATATACCCCCGACGGCTTTTTGGGTTGCCTGGACAGAGATTGCCTTGACAGATAAAAGCCAAACATTTATATTGAGAAAAGCCTCGGCAAAAACGCCGAGAAATCCTCGAGAAATCGAGGATTTTTTCGTATTACGTTATTGTAACGCGAGCTCGATAGAAAAATAAATTCTTGCTTGAAAGGGTCTCTCTCAGGCTAACTAAATGATATTGTTCCGGAGAGTAAGCCTTTCAAAATCATTCGTTTAAACAACCGCAAACAAATCATTTATCGTTCCAAGCGTGAAAAAGTAAATAACATTGCCCCGTGGTTTTTGCGGAAAACTATTGACAAATCCGCGATATACAGGTAAAATAAAATCATCGAACGTAAAGAGCAGAATGAACCGACGCGGAGTTTTCCGCGTTGGTTCTCTTTTTGGATAGAGAATGTATATCGAGCAAAAGTTTTTTTGCAGAAAGGAGGCTTGACTTGAGATACGTATTTTTTGACATTGAATGCGCAGACGGGGGAAAAGGCAGCATCTGCTCCTTCGGCTACGTCATCACCGATGAATATTTCAATGAATTGGAAAGCAGGGATATTGTGATCAATCCGGAATCCCGCTTTCGTCTGGCGGGACGGTCCGGACAGTCCAATATTGTATTTGCCTATACGGAAGCAGAGTTTCGGAAGGCGCCCTCTTTTCCGCGTTTTTATCAGAAAATCCGCGCCATGCTGGAACGAGAGGATCAGCTCGTGATCGGACATTCCGTGCAGGATGACGTAAACTTTCTTTGTAAGGCTTGCGAGCGCTACCGTTTGCCCGCTTTGAAATTCCGCTTCGTGGACAGTCAGAGCCTGTACGCTCACGTGTATGAGCAAGAAGGGCAGATCGGGCTTGATCGCGCCTGCGAGAAATTTTCAATCGAAAAGCCGGATGACGTACATAAAAGCGAGGAGGATGCGCGCGCAGCTATGCATTTGGTCGAGAAAATCTGCGTTGCCAACCGTATCAGCCTTTCCGAATACGCGATGGATCACCGTATATGGGGAGAAACGCAGGATTTCAAAATCTTTTGTACCTATATTCATCCGAATAAAACCATGTTCCAGCTTTTTCTGGATAACGTCCGCCCGAAAAATAAAAGACCTCAGATCTTTGCGGGACAGTACGTTTCCGTTTCCATGGCAATCGAGCAACCGCGCGCGGCGCAGATCTACCATCTCATCCAGAGGATCGTGGATGCGGGCGGAAGCTATACGCGGGTGTCCTCGCGGTGCGACGTTTTCGTGACGTTGGGCACGCAGGACGGCAGGATCTGCAAACGGACGAAAACCGCACAGGAAGCCAAGCACGGCGGAAAAAGGATCGAATTTATTACGCTGGACGAGCTTTTGCGCCGTCTGGAGCTGAGCAGGGAAGAATATGATAATTTGCCCTTGCCCGACATCCATTGGTTATAAAAGTCAATACGGAGCACGCAAAGCCCCCGTTCCGCAGAACGGGGGCTTCAGCTTGTCGATAAAGTCAGTTTAAAAATTTGGATTTCGTCATTTTTAACAAAAGATAAGATTCTGACAAGCCTCCCTTGTGTAAAGGGAGGTGGATTTCGCTTGCGAAAGACGGAGGGATTGTACCAAAAAGCAACAAAATGTTCAAAAAACAATCCCTCACCGCCTTACGGCGGAGCTCCCTTTACACAAGGGAGCCTTGCCATCTTTGTGCAACTTTTTATTTTTGAATTTTCTACATGGCTTTTTCGACAGTCTGAAGCCCCCGTTCCGCAGAACGGGGGCTTATATTTTTGATATGAGAAAAACTGAGGCGGACGTATACGGCTCAAACATCAACGGGCGGAAGCCGCCTTTTTCTTTCTTCCGATCATTTTAAACAGATAAATACCTGCCGCCACGACGAAATCCATGACGATGCAAACGTAAAGCGCGGTTTCTACCGTTCGGAACGTCAGCATACCCTGATAATAATCGTCCTTTCGAATGACCGTGACGGGCATTCGGTCGTCTGCGGACGCAGTGCCTCGGATCTCCTTGTAGAGGTCGGGATTATAATAGTATTCACAAATGATTTCTCCTTCGGCGTTTTTGATGTATCCGTACGTTTTGCCGGATTCGCCGATGGGGACGTTTACGATAATATCTCCGTACTGATCCACGTAACTGTACCCCTCCTCAGCCCATCTGTCGTATTCGCTTTCCATAAAGGCTTTAAAATCGGCGCCGTTATCGAACGTATGCTTTTTTATAGTGATCCTCAAGCCCACGACGTTCCAGACGACGATGCAAACGCCGAGAACGAGCGCGACGGCGGCAGAAACGGCAATCGTTTGAAACAGCAGCTTGTTGTCCCGTTTGATCTCTGCCCTTTGTTGTTCGGCAAGAACGAGCAAACCCTTCTCACAAAGGATTTTACGGATGAAAAAGGTATAGAGACTATAGCATACCGCGAGCGCAACGGCGGAGAACACCGTTCCGTACGGTATCCATGTGTCAAATGTTAAGCCGTAATTTGCGCCGTTGATCAGCGTGACGAGCGGCAAACAAAAGGCGAGCAGAAGAAGATTGACGAAGGTGATCCGAACGGCAGTTTTTACGGTCTGCGTATGGAAGGCTTTTATCCTTTCGGTATAGGTATCGTCATCCTCATCGGGGAGAATTTGCGCGTTGACGGTAAAGCAGATCTGACAAATTTCGCTTGCCACGCCAAAAGCCGCGGAAAGGCAGAAGGCGATCAAGCCCTTGGAAAATCCGAGATTGGCAACCATGGCGGCAAGTAAGCCGAAAACGGTAATGCCAACGGAGATCAAAGAAAAATTTTGATATTTGCGCCTCTTGCGGTCCAACATCAGACGAAATTGCCTGTCGCTTTTCGCTTTCCGGTTTTTGTCGGTTTCTTCCGCACTTTCCGTTTCTCTTGCGGGATTGTTTCTTTCTCCTCGCAGAAGCTCGTCGCTCGTGATACCGAAGATTTCCGCGATTGCGGGAATCAGTGAAAGGTCGGGGGCGCATTCGTCGCATTCCCAGCGGCTCACCGTTTTATCGGAAACGAAGAGCTTTTCACCGAATTCCTTTTGCGTCATACCGTTCGCCTTTCTCAGCGCCGCTATGAATTTACCGATTGTTTTCTTTTCCATTGTAATGCCTCCTTGCATTTCGTTGATTTTGTACCCTTATTCTACCATTTCGTCAGAAGGAATACCACCCCGAAATGGAGGAATGACTCCCGAAATGCGAGAATCGGAGATTTTTTAACCGGGACTTGTTAAAGAAATAGCGATTGGTCGCGGTAGCTTACCGCTTTTCATAAAAATTATGTTTCTTTTTCAAAAATCAAGTCCAGCTCCTGGATATGTCCGGTTCCGCGCTGCTTGATCGGAACCCATCCGACAAAACGCCAGCCGTCGGATGCGCGCTTCGTGATGACGGCGCGGTAATCTTCGATTTCATAGACGTTGCCTGAGCCGAAGCCCCAGCCGCCCAGATCACAGGAAACGGTCTCGTATTCGTATTTGTACATGAATTTCACCTGTCCTTCTTTCGTTTCTTTTCTTTGTGTTTTTCTTTGGCTTTTGCAAACATATCCTTTAACAATCCGAGCGTTTTTTGGTCTTTCGGAAAAAATAGCTTCAGAAAGAACATGGCGATGATGACGGTAAGTATTTTTTCCGGCGTAAAGGGAATCCAAAGAAGCGCAAGATACGCGCTTGCTACCGTCTGCATCCAAGTGACGTCAAGGAGGATCCCCAGACCGAGCAGGAGATAGGACCACCCGTTCGTGATCAGCCAGGCAAGACCGAGGCAAAACAGCAAACGGGGATTCGCGAAGAACCAGAATATTTTTTTGATCTTATTTTTGAGATTATCTTTTTTCATTTTCTTCATCATCGCCAATGGATCGGAATTACTTATTGATGGCGATGCGGACGCCGTTGACCTCCACGCTGTCGTCGGCGCGGATCATGATATATTTGACGCCGTCAATGATCTTCGTGCGGATAAGGTCGCCTCGGTCGCCGCTGACCTTGATGGAAACGTCGGCGGTCTTGACCTCGAGCTGCTTGGTCGCGAGATTGACGGCGCTGATCTCCGTTTCTTCGCCGAAGGTTTCGTCGAAGCGCTCCTCGAACGCCTGAATACGCGCTTCGGGAACGTTGCAGGAAGCGAGCACCTCCTTGACGGTCTCCTTTTTGACGGTCAGAGGCTCTTCCTTTTTCGTACTCTTATGCTCTTCAATCAACTCGGCAATTTCGGTATGTACCGCCTTGACGACGTTCATATTACAATCCTCCGCGACGGTTTCGCTGAGGATTGCCTGAAAATTTTCTTTTTGCTCCAAGGCGGGCATGGGAACGGGAATCTCTGCTCCGAAAAGCGCTTGGATAAATGCCTCCTGACTCTCTGCGGCGCTTCTGGTATAATACATCGTCTTATAAATATTGGCGCCCCTGTCCTCGTATTCCGGGAACATAAAGCCGATTTCGGGCACGCCGACCGCCCAATCGGCGCGGATATTGCAGAATTTCTTTTCGTTTGCGTGATAGCCGAGCGCAGGCTTCGTCAGCTTCACGGGGCATACGGCGCAGACAAAATAGGAGAATACCGTCGTGGATTCTTCCGCTTCTTCGCCGTCCTTGGAGAAGGCGGGAACGTCGTACGTGTCGTTTGCGAGGAGAATGAGGTACGCGCCCTCGATCTGAACGGAGGCGTGGATTTTTTCATAAATCTCCTTAACGGCGGCATCGTCGGACAAACCCGTTTTGCGGAGATCGGAAAGCAATTTATGCTCGGGCGCTTCCAGAACCTGCTGCGTGGAAAATTCAATGTCGATCAGATTTTTTCCGAGCGTGCCGGAAAGCGTTTTTTTCAGACGGGATAAAATGTCCTCCGCCTGCTCCGCCGCGAGCAGTCCGAGGGATTCGTAAAATTCGGAAACGATCTCGTGCGCCTCGTTGACGAAGCAGCCTCGGATCTTTGCGATATTGGTTTTGTCGGGGCGGAAACGGCGTCGGATTTCCGCGATTTCTTTTTCATTCATATTGATGGGATTCCTTTCTGGGACTCTGAACGGTTTTGCATATTTGCATATCATTATAGCATTGATTTTATTTTTTGTAAAGTGTATGTAAAGTGAAATTTTTTCCAATCATCGAGTCGCTCTTTTTCTTTGAATTATTTCGCAACAAAAAATGTATCCTTGTTACTTATTGAAAATATTTCACAAAAAAATCATTAAAAAATATCATTTTTTCGATATTTTTTCTCAATAACCATTTGATTTTACGAAACAAGTGTGATATAATAGTCTATATTCTGAAATGATATCTTATTGTAAAGAGGTTTTTTATGAAATTAACACTTGTTGCAACCTGTCTTTTCGGTCTCGAGCGCCTCTTGGGAGAAGAAATCGACGCGCTCGGCTACAAACGCATACATACGATTGACGGCAGAGTGGTCTTCGAGGGCGATGAAACCGCCGTCGCGAGATGCAACCTTTGGCTCCGCACCGCCGAGCACGTGTTTGTTTTGGTCGGCCGCTTCAGCGCCGTCTCATTCGAGGATCTTTTCGAGGGTACGAAGGCGCTCCCCTGGCAGGATTTCATTCCCAAGGACGGAGAATTCCCCGTAAAGGGACATTCCATCAAAAGCGGGCTTTTCAGCATCCCCAACTGTCAGAAGATCATCAAAAAAGCCGTCGCAACCAAGCTTTCCTCCGTCTATAAGACGGATTGGCTGATTGAAAACGGCGCAAAGCATCAGATTGAATTTTTCATTCTGAAGGACGAGGTCAGCCTGATGATCGACACGTCGGGCGTTCCGCTTCACAAGCGCGGCTACCGTCCTCAGAATCTGGCGGCACCCCTGCGCGAAACGCTCGCCGCCGCTATGGTTAAAATATCCCGCCCCAGAGAAGAGGTGCTCCTGCACGATCCCTTCTGCGGCTCGGGAACCATCCCGATCGAGGCTGCCCTGCTGATGACGAATACCGCTCCCGGCAGCTTCCGCACCTTCGCCGCTGAGAGCTTCAGCTGGGTTCCCGGATCCGTCTGGAAGCAGGCGAGAGAGGAAGCGAAGAACGCGGTGCGCACGGATTGCCGGTTTGAAGCCTACGCCTCGGATATCAATCCCGAAGCGCTGGAGATCGCCAAGGCGTGCGTAAAAAAAGCGGGCATGGAGAAATACGTGAAGGTATTCCTCGCCGATGCGCTGGAAATCACCACGGGTGACCGCCGCGGCACCGTCGTCTGCAATCCTCCCTACGGCGAAAGATTGGGCACGATTGAGGAGGCGGAGATCCTTTACAAAAAAATGGGCAAGCATTTCTCCGGACTCGGCTCGTGGCAGATCTATATCCTCACTTCTCACGATAGCTTCGAGCGGCTTTACGGCAGACGCGCCGATAAGGTCCGCAAGCTCTACAACGGTATGCTTCCCTGCTATTATTACCAATTCTTCAAAAAACAGAAAATCTCCTACGATCACCCCGACCTGGACGACTTTCTGAATTAATATTCCGTATCAATTTTATCGATCAAAGAAAGGACCTTCCCATGATCACAAACGAAACCATTCTGAAAAGAATCCGTCAGCTCACCGAATACGCGGTAGCGAACGGACTGATCGATCCCCTGGATCGCATATACGCGCACAATACCCTGATCGGCGCGCTCGGCATCAATGCTTACGAGGATATTCCCTGCGAAGAGGATGCTCCCATCGAGGAGATCCTTTCGGATATCGACGACTACGCCTTTGAAAACGGCTTGATCCCCGATAACGGCGTAACCAACCGAGACCTCTTCGACGCGAAGATCATGGGACTTCTGACGCCCCGTCCCTCCGAGGTCATCGCGAAATTCCGCGCGCTTTACGACAAGGATCCCGTAGAGGCAACCGACTGGTATTACGCCTTCTCCCGTGCGACCGATTACATCCGCACCTACCGCGTTAAAAAGGACGTGAAGTGGACGGCGCCCTCGGTTTACGGCGATATCGACATCACCATCAACCTTTCCAAGCCCGAAAAGGACCCCAAGGCGATCGCCGCGGCAAAGAGCCTGCCCCAGAGTTCTTACCCGAAATGCGCGCTCTGTCCCGAAAACGAGGGCTACTTCGGCAACCTCCGCGCGGCGGCAAGGCAGAACCACCGCATCATTCCGATCACCGTTGCGGGCGAGCCCTGGAAGCTCCAATATTCTCCCTACGTTTATTATAACGAGCATTGCATCGCGCTCTCCGACGAGCATTCTCCCATGCAGATCGAAAGAGAGACCTTCCGCAGACTGCTCGATTTTGAGGAGATCTTCCCGCATTATTTCATCGGCTCCAACGCCGACCTTCCCATCGTCGGCGGCTCCATCCTGTCCCACAACCATTTCCAGGGCGGTCATTATACCTTCGCCATGGAAACCTCGCCTATTGAAAAAGAGATCACCTTCAAGGGCTTTGAGGACGTCAAGGCAGGTATCGTCAAATGGCCGATGTCCGTCATCCGTATCTCCGGAAAGGACAAGGAAAGACTCGTCGCGCTCGCAGACAAGATCCTCGTCGCATGGCGCGGCTATACGGACGAAGCCGCTTTCGTTTTCGCGGAGACCGACGGCGAGCCGCACAATACGATCACGCCCATTGCGCGCCGCAGAGACGGTGACTTCGAGCTGGATCTCGTTCTCCGTAACAATATCACGACAGAGGAGCACCCGCTCGGCGTATACCATCCTCACGCAGAGCTCCACAATATCAAGAAGGAAAATATCGGTCTGATCGAGGTTATGGGTCTCGCCGTTCTTCCCGCGCGTCTGAAAGCGGAGATGGAAACGCTTGAGGAAGCGATCCTGAGCGGAAAGCCGATCTCCTCTGTGGAATCCATCGCCAAGCACGAAGCGTGGTTTGAAAAATTCCGCGCGGATTATACCTTCACCAAGGAAAATACCGCGGATATTCTGAAAGCCGAAATCGGCAAAACCTTCGTTTGCGTTCTTGAGGACGCAGGCGTTTACAAATGCAACGAGGAAGGCAGAGCGGCATTCCTGCGCTTCGTTGATGCCGTCAACGGATAAAATCCCTTTCCAAGTAAAATTTTTGTCCAAGCACCCGTTTTCCGCGGGTGCTTTTTGTCGTAACAAAGAGGCAGATTCTCCGCTGCCGATCGCTGGATTTCGCGTTCAAATAACGCAAAAACGGATCGTTTATTGCATAGCATTTTCCATAAAAAAGCGGGCAACGCCCGCTGGAGGTTGCTCGCCTATCGCAGTTAAGACTGTATCCAAACGATATAAACGGCGAGGTTCTATTTGCGCAATTTCCTATGCGATAAAAAAACTGATCGAGGAGACTCGGTCAGTTTTTTTGTTTATCCTAATGCGAAAATGCAGATACGCCGTTTGATCTTGCGGCGCATCGATCAGGAATCGGAATCTGATTCGATCCGTACGCGGATCGCAAGCGCGCCGTATTGACTGACATCCGCATCGGAATAATATTGCCGCATAATATCGCCCGCGCACTCCACGCAATCCTCAAAGCCCATTTCCGATCGGAAAAAGTCGGAAGCCAGACTGTCAAAATCCGGATAAGCGTGTAAGCCGATCACGCGCGCGTAAATCTTTTCATCCTCGTTTTCCGCATTGGTAAAGACGATCCGATCCCCAACGCGGACGTTTTTCCGCTTTTCATCCAAAAGGCGCAACTCCACGCGCTTTTTTCCGTTCCGCATCCGACGGAAGGGATCTGCACGCAGGGTCATTTCATGCGTAGCTTCGTAAAGCTCATCCTCTATCACGAGCACGTTGACTTTGCCGCTTTGCACCGTAGAGGTATCAATGGCGGCAATCCCCTTTGCCATGAACGGCGAATAATCGTCAGGCTCCCTCCGTTCGCCGAGCAGACAAGCGAACCGGGAGGTTCTGTGTCCGCAAACGATGGTCTTATCCTTCAGCACGGCACCCGCGCCGTACATCCGATACCATTCCGTGAAGCGGGCACGCTTCCATTCTGATGGCGTTTCGTAACGGAAGGCTTCTTTGACAGCGCCGTTACCCTCCTCATCCACGACGGCGGGAAGCCAGCCGTGCGTGAAAATGTAATGCTCCGTTTCGAAATAATCATACGTTTGCGAAAGAAACGTCCGTAGCTCTTCCACGACGCTTTCCCGTCCGCGGAAATTCAATTTATAGGAAAACTGATAATATACGTCAAGATCGCCGATCGCCTGTTCCCCGAAAAAGGAATACATCGTCGTATCCATGCCGTTGGAAAATCCCGACCGTCCGATGTGTTTTTTCTCCAGAAGCTGCTCCAGCATATCCTCGTGATTGCCGCGGATGATGATCTTATTTTTGATTCCGTTCAAAAAATCAAAAACCTCTCTGTTTTCATCTCCTCTGTCGAAGCAGTCGCCGATCACGATCAAAAGACAGCCGTCGTCATTTTTGACGAAGCCCGCCTCCTCCAGCGATCTTTTCAAGGCATCGCAACAGCCGTGAATATCGGAAACGGCAAATATTTTTCTGTTCATCCCGTCACCCCCTGTTTTTCTTTTTATTTTTATTATAGACCTTTCCTCTGCGGATGTCAACAAGAAAAAGTTTTCATATAATGAGAAAAACGAAAGATTTTCTATTTACAAGAATGGCGGAAGGTGCTATAATAAATGAGTTATTTTTTGATTTTTTCGCAAAAACGGCTTCAAACCTTTTGCAATCTAACGAAAATGGAGATATATCATGTATAAAATTCTGAAAAAACGCTATTTGAATCCGGCTGAAAACACTGTGGAAATGGTCGTGGAAGCGCCGCTGGTCGCAAAAAAATGTCTCGCGGGACAATTCATCATTTTCCGAATTGATGAGTTTGGCGAGCGGATTCCGCTCACCATTGCCGATTATGACAGGGCGCGCGGTACCGTCACCATCATGTTCCAGCCCATCGGCTCTTCGACGGCAAAGCTTGCCGCGCTGAATGAAGGCGACTGTATCCTCGATTTTGCAGGTCCTCTGGGAAAGCCCTCTGAAACGGAAGGCTTCCGACGCGTTGCCGTCGTGGGAGGCGGTGTCGGCTGCGCCATCGCGTATCCCGTTGCCAAAGCCATCCATGCGACCGGTGCCGAGGTCGATATGATCGCGGGCTTCCGCAGCCGTGACATCGTTATGCTTGAGGAGGAGATGCGCGCGGCGTGCACGAATCTTTATATTACGACGGACGACGGCTCTTACGGAGAAAAGGGCTTCACGACCGCCAAGCTGAAGGCTTTGATCGAAGCGGGCAACGAATACGACGAGGTCATCGCCATCGGTCCCGGCGCGATGATGAAATTCGTCTGCGAGGTCACCAAGCCTTACGGTGTCAAGACCGTCGTTTCCCTCAATCCCATTATGATCGACGGCACAGGGATGTGCGGCGGCTGCCGCGTGACGGTCGGCGGCAAGATCCGTTTCGCCTGTGTGGACGGTCCCGAATTTGACGGGCATGAGGTCGATTGGGACGAGCTGATCAAAAGAAATGCCTTCTATAAAGAGGAAGAACACGTTTGCCGTATGACAGGAGGATACCGCCATGCCTAATATGAGTCTCAAAAAAACGTCCATGCCTCAGCAGGACCCAATCGAAAGAGCGAAAAATTTTGAAGAGGTCACCCTCGGCTATACCCCCGAGCAGGCGATCGAAGAAGCAAACCGTTGCCTGAACTGCAAAAAGCCGGTTTGCCGAGACGGCTGTCCCGTTAACGTTCCCATTCCCGGATTTATCAAAAAGGTTGCGGAGGGCGATTTCGAGGGCGCTTACGAGGTGCTCACGACTGCCAATCTTCTTCCCGCCGTTTGCGGCAGAGTTTGTCCGCAGGAGAAGCAGTGCGAAAGCAAGTGCGTACGCGGCATCAAGGGAGAGCCCGTCGCCATCGGCGCGCTGGAGCGCTTCGTCGCGGATTGGCACAGAACGCACAAAACCGCCGAAACGACAGCGCCCGTCTCCAACGGTCACAGAGTCGCCGTCGTCGGCTCGGGTCCCAGCGGTCTTACCTGTGCGGGCAGTCTTGCGCAGATGGGCTACGAGGTCACCGTTTTTGAAGCCTTCCATAAGGCGGGAGGCGTGCTGGTGTACGGTATTCCCGAATTCCGTCTGCCCAAAAAGATCGTGCAGGACGAGGTCGAGCATTTACAATCGCTCGGCGTTCGGATCGTGACCAATGCTATCGTCGGCAGATCCTTCTCCGTGAGCGATCTTTTTGAAGAAGGTTACGAAGCCGTCTTTATCGGAAGCGGCGCGGGGCTTCCTCAATTTATGAATATCCCCGGCGAAAACCTGCTCGGCGTATATTCCGCCAACGAATATCTGACCCGAATCAACCTGATGAAGGCGTATCTGGACGAGTACGAAACGCCGATCAAAAGGGCAAAGAGCGTAGCCGTCGTCGGCGGCGGTAACGTCGCCATGGATGCCGCGCGTTGCGCCAAGCGCATGGGCGCGGAGCACGTCTACGTCGTTTACAGACGCGGTCTGGAGGAGCTTCCCGCTCGCCGCGAGGAGGTTCATCACGCCATGGAGGAGGGCATCGAATTCCGCCTTCTCAACAATCCCAAGCAGATCCTCGGCGATGAAAACGGCAAGGTCCGCGCGATCGAATGCGTGGAAATGGAGCTCGGCGAGCCAGATGCCTCCGGACGCCGCCGTCCGATCGAGAAAAAGGGCTCCGAATTCCTGATCGATGTGGATGCCGTCATCATCTCCATCGGAACGGTTCCCAATCCGCTCATCAAGTCGACGACGCAAGGTCTTGATACCACGCCGAAGGGCTGCATCGTAGCGGATGAAAACGGAACGACCTCCATCCCCGGCGTATTCGCGGGCGGCGATGCCGTTACGGGCGCGGCGACCGTCATCCTCGCTATGGGAGCAGGCAAAAAATCCGCTGCGGCGATCCACGAATATATCCGGAATCGATAATGTAAATTTTTATATTTTTCCCATTACCACCATAAAATCCGCAGAGAACTTGCTTCTCTGCGGCAGCTTGTCGATAAAGTCAGTTAAAAAATTCAGTTTCGTCAATTTCGCCAAAAGATGAGATGCTAAAAAGCCTTCCTCCGGGAGGAAGGTGCCGAGTTTACGAGGCGGAAGGAGCCCGCGTGCAAATAAGACTTTTAAAAAAGTTCTGTTTGCGTACAATTTTACACTTACAAACAGACAAATCCAATCCAAAATTCTTGAATCACGCACTCTCCCTCAGTCTTTTGCTTCGCAAAATCCAGCTCCCTCCCAGAGGCAATGTCGTCAACTTAACGTTGACAACATTGCAGTGATATATTTCGCTGTTCGCGGAACATGAAGGAAAAATTTATTAACGTGAGTTTGATGAAAGCTCGGAACGATAAATTCTT
>JAFQOX010000150.1 GCA_017412045.1 Clostridia bacterium | reverse complement strand
GGGAGAGTGCGTAAACATCAAGTTTGATCAAAATTTTAAGTGACGCGGGCTCCTTCCGCCTCGTAAACTCGGCACCTTCCTCCCGGAGGAAGGCTTTTTAGCATCTCATCTTTTAGCGAAATTGACGAAACTGAATTTTTTTACTGACTTTATCGACAAGATGAAACCCAACGGAGAAGCTCCGTTGGGTTGGGATTTATTTTTTCTTCCACGGTCGTTTCCCGATGAGGTCGGCGTAGATGGAGAGATAGCTTTCGTGCCGTTCGCGGGCGATTTCGCCGTTGGCAACCGCCGCCGCGATGGCGCAGTCGCTTGCGGATTCCTTCGTGTGGGAGCAATCCGTATAACGGCACGCGGAGAGATACGGCTCAAATTCCGGGAAGCAGTGCGGGAGATCCTCGACGGTATAGAAATCAAATTCGATGAAGTCCAGCATAGAGAAGCCCGGCGTATCCGCAACGTAGGCATCGGGGGCGACGCCCTCCATCAGCTCCGTCATGGGATAGAGCGTGACGCTTCTGGTCGTGTGCTTGCCGCGGGCGATCTTTTCCGAAAGCACGCCGGTATCCAGAGCGAGCGAGGGGAAGAGCGCGTTCATGAGCGTGGACTTGCCGACGCCCGACGCGCCCGCGAAGGCGCAGATCCCTTTCAGCGAGACGATATATTCCTTCAGGGCTTGCACGCCGCTTCCGTTTTCCGAGGAGGAAATAAATACGGGAAAGCCCGCTTTTCGGTAGATGCCGGCGTAGGCTTCCGCCAATTCCTCGGAAATATCCGCTTTCGTGATCACGACGACGGGGGTGATGTGATTGAAAACCGCGATGGAGAGCAATTTATCGAGATACAAAGTGCTTGGCTCCGGATTTTTGGGCGCGAAGGTGACGAAAAGCGTTTCCAGATTCGCCATCGGGGGACGGATCAGCGAATTTTTTCTTTCGAAAATCTCTTCGATGAAATATTCCTTGCCGCCTGCCTCCGGCGGACGGACCGATACGCGGTCGCCTACCAGGGGAGAAAGCCCTCTGCGGCGGAATGCGCCCTTTGCCCGGCAGGGAAAGATTTCTCCCCCGTCGGAGCGGACGGAATAAAGCCCGCCGACGCCGCTGATGATGATGCCTTCGAGATTACGCATCATAAGCGCCTCATTTCCATGGCGAGATTCCGAACGTCCTGCGCAAGATCGGAGACGGAGGTGATCCACGGCGGGATTTCCGCGGCTTTTCCCTTATAGAGCAGGGTGAAGAGCAGGGCGAAGCCGACGATCGCGAGAATAAAGAAAACCAGACAGATCAGGATGACTGCGGAAAAAGGCACGCTTTCCGGCTGATCCGGCTTTTTTTGATTGGTGACGGAATGGGATTTGTTCGCGTCTGAGGTCTGCGTCAGCCGCAGAGGAGATTTGGTATTTCGGTTATGGGATCGGCTCGATGCCGTTTCAAACGTTTTCGACGTTGATCTCGGCACGTCGGCGCTGTCCGTCAATTCCGAGCCCGTCTTCGTGCGGACCGAAAAATCTCCCGTTGCCGCGCGGGAAGGCGTTTGCTTTTGAAATACCGTGTCGGAATCCTGCTGAATGCGGTAGATATGGCGAAGCATTTGCGACGCGCTCTGATAACGGCGGGTCGGATCCTTTTCCAGCGCGCAGAGGATGATCTGCTCCACGCCGAGCGGGAGCTGAGGAAGATATTGCGTGGGCGGCTTGGGTGCAACGTTGATATGCTTGTTCATGATCTCGTAGGAGGATTCCGCGATGAACGGGAGGTATCCCGTGACCATTTCATAGAACATGACGCCGAGCGAGTAAAGATCGCTTCGGGTGTCGATCTTCTTGCCGCGCGCCTGCTCGGGGCTGATGTAGTGGATCGTGCCGACGGCGTGATCGATCAGGGTGACGGTTTCAGCGTTCGGGATTTTGGCAATGCCGAAGTCCGTAACCTTAATGAAGCCGCCCTCCATGATCATGATATTCTGCGGCTTGATGTCCCTGTGGATCACGCCGCGCATATGCGCGTGATCCAGCGCTTGCAGGATCTGCGTGATAAAGGCGCAGGCATCCTTCCAGTGGAGCTGTCCCTTTTTGTTCATGTAATCGCGCAGGGTAATGCCCTTGATATATTCCATGACGATAAATTTATGCTCGGTTTTGACGGAAACGTCGAGAATTTTTACGATATTGGCGTGATCCATCATGGCGACGGCCTTGGATTCGTTGATGAAGCGGCGCAATGCCTGGGTATTGTCGGAAATGGATTCCTTCAGCATTTTCAGAGCGACGCTCTGACCCGTTTTCATATCTATCGCCTCGTAAACGATTGCCATGCCGCCGGAGCCTATCTCGCGTTTGATCTTATATCGATCATCAAAAACCTCATCGATATGTTTCTTAAAGACATCCATGGTTTTTTCCTTTCGTGCAGATGATAAGTTGGTCGGTGCTTACGCTTCAGAAGCGGGCAATGACGGCGGTGATATTGTCGCTTCCGCCCTGTTCGTTGGCGAAGGAGATCAGCGCATCCGTTTTTTTGGCGAGATCCTCCTCCTGAGAGATAAACCAATGGGGGGAAGCGAAGAGAATGCTTGCAAATACGCCAGGATCGGTATAATTGGAGAGTCCGTCGGAGCAAAGGAGCAAATAGCCGTTTTCCCACGGAGAGAGCGGCGCGCTGAAAAAGTCAACGTCCAGCTTCTCGCCGATGCCGACGGCGCGGGTGATCACGTTTTTACGGGGATTGGATCTGGCTTCCTCCTCGGAGAGCTGACCGTTATCGATCAGATACTGAACGAAGGAATGGTCCTTGGTCACGAGCGTGGTTTCCTCTTTCGTGACGATATAAAAACGGCTGTCGCCGATATTGATCGCGTAAAAATATCCGTCGTAGATGATAACGGCGACCAGCGTGGTGCCCATTCCCTGATATTCGTCGTTTTCCTGCGCGAGACGGAGAATGGCGGCGTTTGCCTCCGAAGCCGCGCTGACCAAGGTATAACGGATGGATTCGAGAATTTTTTCTTTGTCCGTTTCCTCGCAGGGGGCAGACGTTACCTTTTCACAAAAGATACTGACGGCGGTGTTGCTTGCGATCTCGCCCGCCTTATGACCGCCCATACCGTCGCAGACGACGAGAAGCGTGGCCCTGTCGTCCCACACGCGCATGGCGCGGTAGCTGTCCTGGTTGACGTGTCGGTGCATACCGACATCACTTTTTCCGCAAAATTTCATATATGATGGTTCCTTTCTGACACACGGCTGTGCACAAGGGTCGTTCTTCTTGATTTATGGGTTTTGATTGTGTTGCGCGCGGAGCTGTCCGCAGGAGGCATCGATGTCCGAGCCGAGCTTTCTTCTGACGGTGGCGGTGATCCGTCTGCCCTCAAGCGTGGAAGCGAAGGCTTCGATGCCCGACTTTTCGCTCGGCAGAAAGCCTCTTTCCTCCACGTTATTGACGGGGATCAGATTGACGTGCAGGGGCATACCCGCGCAATAGCGGTAGAGCACGTCTGCGAGACGGTTGGCATCGGCGGTCGTGTCGTTCTTTCCGCGGACGAGTGTATATTCAAAGGAAATTCTTCTGCCGGTTTTGGCGAAATACGCGCGGCACGCTTTCAGCAGAGCTTCGATATTCCACTTTTTGTTGACCGGCATGAGGGAGGAGCGGGTTTCATCATCTGCCGCGTGAAGGGAGATGGAAAGGGTGATCGGCAGATTTTCATCCGCGAGCTTTTCAATGCGGTCGACCAGACCGCAGGTGGAGAGTGAGATATGGCGGTATCCGATATTCAGACCGTCGGGAGAGCCGACGAGGTGGAGGAATTTGATGACGTTGTCGTAATTGTCGAGAGGCTCGCCGATTCCCATCATCACGATGCCGTCCACGCGTTCGCCCGTATCCCTCTGTGTGGCAATGATCTGCGAGAGCATTTCCGAGGGGAGAAGTCTGCGGGAAAGCCCCCTCAGCGTGGAGGCGCAGAAGGCGCATCCCATGGGACAGCCCGCCTCCGAGGAAATGCAGATCGTATTGCCGTGCTTGTATCGCATGAGAACGGATTCGATCTTTTCGCCGTCGTGGAGCTCGTACAGATATTTTATCGTACCGTCCTTGGAAACGAGCTTCCGTGCGATTTTGGCAGTGGCAACGAAGGCGTTTTCCGACAGCTTTGCCCTCAGTGCGGCGGGAAGATTCTTCATTTCGGAAAAATCCGCGCCCTTGAGAAGCCAGCCCCATATTTGCGCCGCGCGGAATTTCGGTTCGCCCAAGGAAACGACGTACGCCGTCAGTTCTTCTTTATTCATGCTTAAAATATCTGTCTTTTCCATAACATACCTCAAAAATTTCTTTTGTAGAGCTTGGCGATGAAAAATCCGTCCGTACCGTATTCGTAAGGAAGGATTTCCAGCATACCGTCGCTGACGACGGCGCCCGCCGTGAAGGGGCAGAGCGAAAATTCGGGATGAGAAGCGAGGAAGCCCTCCACGATCCTGCGGTTTTCCGCGGGGTTGAGCGTACACGTGGAGTAGACGAGCGTGCCACCCGTTTTCAGATAAGCGGCGTTGGTCTCCAGAATTTTGGCTTGCAGGACGGGCAGGCGGACGATGTCTTCCTCGGATTTATAGCGGATGTCGGGCTTTTTTGCGAGGACGCCCAGACCCGAGCAGGGGACGTCACAGAGGATCTTATCGAAAACGGGCATATCGGGATTGGGAACGGAGGCGTTCTGTACGCCGGTTTCGATGATGGAGATCCCCAATTTTTCCGCGCCCGTTTCGATCAGGGAGAGCTTGTTTTTATGTAAGTCGAGGGAACGGACGGATCCCTCGTCGTTCATGGACATCGCCATGCCGAAGCTTTTTCCGCCGGGACACGCGCAGGCATCCAGCACGCGGTCGCCCGGCTTTGCACCCATGGCGGCAACGCAGAGCGCGGAGGCCTCGTCCTGTACGAAGAAGCTTCCCTCAAAGGGCTCCAGCGCGCTGATCGGCACCGCACCGTCCAGAAGCACGCTGTATCGGGAGACGGGGCTGAGCTCCGCTTTGATCCCCGCGAGGTTCAGTGCTTCGCAGAAGGCGGCGGGGGAGGTTTTCAGCGTATTGACCGTCAGCGTCAGAGAGGGGCGGTCGTTGACCGTCTGCAAAATTCCGACGGCTTTTTCCTTGCCGTACGCTTCGATCCAAAGACGGCAGATCCATTCGGGAACGGAATATTCCACGGAAAGACGGCGGACGGGCTCCTTCTTTTCATCGGGCAGGCGCAGAGCGGCGCGCTTACGTAAAAAGCTTCGCAGGACGGCGTTGATGAAGCTTTCGCTGTTTTTTCTCGCGTAAAAGCGGCGTGCCAGCTTGACGCTTTCGTTGACGGCGGCAGATTCGGGAATCTTCGTCATGTAGATCAGCTGATACAAGCCCAAGCGCAGGATGATGCGTACGTTGGCATCGATCTCCGTGCGGTCGGAGAGGAGGGAAATATAGTAATCAAGCGTCAGCTTCCGCTCAATGACACCGTAAAACAGGGCGGTATAGAGCGCTTTTTCCGCGCCCTCGAGTCCGCCGCGCTCGATCGCGTAGGCAAGCTCGATATTGGAATAAGCGCCGCTGTTTTCATGCTTTTGCAGAGAGAGAAAAGCGGATTCTCTTGCGTTCATAACGAAAATTCCTTTCTGTATTATTCAAAGCGGTCTGCTTCGGTGATTCTTCTTCCGCGGATGAAGTCGCCCGCGGACATTTCCTTTTTGCCCTGCGGAATCAGACGCTCGATCCGGATTTTGGCATCCGCGCCGTTGACGATCAGAAGCCCCGCGCCCTTTGCGGAAAGGGAAGCGACGGTGCCGGGTTCTCCCGTAGGAACTTCATCAACAAGCGTTGCCGCGGTGATCTTGACGATGCCCGAGGGAAGCTTGGCTTCCGCGCCGGGGACGGGGGAAAACGCGCGGATTTTATTGACGACCTCTTCGGCTTTTGCGCCGAAATCCAGAATGCGGTCGGCTTTTTCGATCTTCGCCGCGTAGGTGGAGAGGGCATCGTCCTGCGGCTCTGCGACGGCGGTGCCGTTTTCCAGAGCTGCCATGGTTTCCAGAACCAGCTCTGCACCGAGAGCGGCGAGCTTATCGTGGATCTGCTCAAAATTGCCCTCCGTGGCATCGAATGCGCCCTTTGCATACATATCGCCCGTATCCAGACCCTCTGCCATCCTCATGATGGTCACGCCGATCTCCTTTTCTCCCGCGAGAATGGCGCGCTGAATGGGCGCGGCGCCTCTGTATTTCGGGAGCAGGGAGGCGTGGATGTTGATACAGCCGAGGCGGGGATATTCCAGGACGTAGGGGGGGAGGAGTCTGCCGTAGGCGGCAACCACGATGATATCGGGATTCATTTCCTCTAAAATTTCACGGAAATTTTCTTCCTTGAGATTGGCGGGCTGATATACGGGGATTCCCGCGCCGAGCGCGGCGACCTTGACGGGGGGAGGGGTCATCACGTGACCGCGGTTTTTGGGCGTGTCCTGTCTGGTGACGACACCGACGACCTGCCCGCTGTATTTTTCATTGATTGCCAGCAGCGCGGTTTTCGCAAAATCCGGCGTGCCCATAAATACAATGCGCATGATATCATCTACTTTCTTTTTGGTTTTATATTAGTCCTCGTCGTAATAGTAATCGCCGTCTTTATCGGGATAGAGGAATTTTTCTGCCTTGTCAACGTAGAGATGACCGTCGAGGTGGTCGATCTCGTGGCAGAAGCATCTTGCGAGGAGATCCGTTCCCTCGTAGGTCTGCATAACGCCGTTTCTGTCGAGCGCGCGGACGCGGACGTAGGAGGGGCGCTTGACGAGGCCCTGCTTGCCGGGGACGGAGAGACAGCCCTCCACGCCGAGCTCGGAGCCGGTAGCCTCAATGATTTCGGGATTGATGAGCTCGAGGACCTGTCCTTCCTCTACCTCGATCACGACGATGCGGCGGAGAACGCCGACCTGAGGCGCGGCGAGACCGACGCCGTCTGCGTGGCGCATGGTTTCCAGCATATCGTCGAGGAGCGTTTTGGTTCTTTTGGTGATTTCCGTCACGGGACGGCAGGTTTTGCGAAGCGTCGCTTCGCCTTCTTTCAGGATCGTAAGTTTTGCCATGATAAAGGGAAGTCCTTTCTTTTCTTTTTGTGTCAGGTGCTGGAGGGATTGATATCGACGGAGAGCGTGATCTTGCCCGCCGCCTTTTTGCCGTATTCGCGGATCATATCGTCAAAGAGCGCGCGGGCGCGCTTATTGTTTTTGAATTTGATGACGATGCGCATACGGAATTTATTTTTGATTTTGAAAACGGGCGCTTCAAAGGGCCCGTAGAGCATCATTTGTACATCGTTGAACGAGGCATCCCTTTTTTGGATCAACGCGCGTGCGAATTCCTCGGAAAACGTCCGTAGCTCCGCTTCCTCGTCCGCGCCGACGGAGAAAACGGCGACGTCACAGAACGGAGGGAAGATCAGCGCGCGTCTGACGGCGATCTCGTTGCGGTAGAAGGCTTCGTAATCCTGCTTGGCGGAGAGCCGAATGGTCTCGTTGTCGGGATTGTAGGTCTGCACGACGGCGATGCCGCCGCCCTCGGAGCGTCCCGCGCGTCCGATGACCTGCGTGATCAGGGAGAACGTGCGTTCATTGGCGCGGAAGTCGTCAAGAAAAAGGGAGTTGTCCGCCGCGATGACGCCGACGAGCGATAGCTTGGGGAAATTATGCCCCTTGGCGATCATCTGCGTGCCGACGAGAATATCGGCTTCGCCGCGGCTGAAGGCGCCCGTGATCTCGTCCTGGGAAAAGCGTTCCTTCGTCGTGTCCGCATCCATGCGCAGAACTCTGGCTTCGGGGAGAAAGCTTCGGATCTCCTCCTCGATCAGCTGCGTACCGTATCCGCCGAAGGCAAGATGCTCGCTTGCGCATTTCGGGCAGAAATGGGGTACGGCGATGCTGTAGCCGCAATAGTGGCAGATCAGACGGCTGCCTCTGCGCGTTTTATGATGCGTCAGGGAGACGGAGCAATGCGGGCAGAGAACGGCTTCTCCGCAGGCATGGCAGGAGAGCATACTGTGAAAGCCCCTGCGGTTGAGAAAGAGCATGGATTGCTTTCCGTTTTCGTAAGCCTCGCAGATCAGCGCGCGCAGCTCGCTTCCGATCTGTGCCTCGCCGACGAGGGTTTCCTTTCTCATATCCACGATTTTGACGGCGGGGAGCGCCGAGCCGGTATAACGGCGGGTCAGCCGGACCAGCGCGTAGGTGCCCTTTTCCGCTTCGCGGCGGCTCTCGACGGACGGCGTCGCGGAAGCCATCAGCAGAAGCGAGTTGTTGGCGGCGGCGCGGTGCTTGGCGACGTCGCGGGCGTGATATTTGGGAGCGATATCGGATTTGTACGCGCTCTCCTGCTCCTCGTCGATCACGATGAGTCCGATATTGGTCAGGGGCGCAAAAATAGCGGAGCGCGTGCCGAGAACGATGTCGATATCGCCTCTGCGGATCCGCTTATAGGCATCAAAGCGCTCTCCGTCGGAAAGGCCCGAGTGCATGACGGCGATGCGCTGACCGAATTTCGCTACGAAGGAGGCGACGCTCTGCCAGGTGAGCGCGATTTCGGGAATGAGGATGATCGCTTTTCTGCCCATCGCCACCGTTTTCTCGCACAGGGCGAGAATCACGCTGGTTTTTCCGCTTCCCGTTACGCCGTGCAGGAGCGCGGCGCGGGGCGCGTTTTCCTCGAGAAAGCGGGAGAGCGTGTCAAAGGCATTCTGCTGCTCCTCCGTCAGACGGAGCGCGTCGGCGGTTTGGGACAGCTCCGCGTAATGATTGCGCAGGACCTCCCTTTTGGTCACGGAGATCAGCCCCTTTTTTTCAAGCGCCTTGATCTGCGCGGGCTTGAAGCCCTCGTCGATCAGCGTTTGCGCGGCGATGCTTTGCTCGTCGCAGACGCGCGCCCAGAGCAGCTTGTGCGTTTCGGGAGTCCTCGGCTTGGTCAGCACGGAGGTATCGGCGTTCGGGACGGGAGAGACGATCGCCTCGGAAGCGCCCTTGGCTTCCTTGATGACCGTGTCCGCGCGCACGAAGCCCTCCGCCAGCATACGCCGCAGTAAGGGGCGCGCCTCGGAGCCGAATTCCCTTTCGATCCGTTCCTCGCGCACGGGCTCGTGCGAAGCGATGAAGTCGAAAAGGAGCGCGCTTTTGGTATTGAGCCGGTTCTCGGCTGTCAGCGCTTCCCTGTTGACGGAGAAATATTCGTCCGAGCGCGCGAACGCCTCCGCGGGGATCAGTCTGCGGACGGCATCGCCCACGGTGCAGAGCGTACGGTCGCAAAGGAAGCGTACGAGCGCCATCATCTCCTCATCCAGAGAAAGAGAGGCGTTGATCTGCGCGAGAATGGGCTTCAGTCTGCCGTAATCCGCCGTTTCCGAAACGGAGGTGACGAGCGCGGTGTGCTTTTTGTTGGCGGGCCCGAAGGGTACGAGCGCGAAATCGCCGACGGAGAAGGTGATAAAGAGCGTCTGCGGAACGTAATACGTATATTCGCGGTCAAGATGCCGGGGAACGTCCAGCAGACGGACGCCGACGGTTTTCGTATACGCCGACATCACTTCAGCTGTTCCGAGGTGATTTCCTGAGGAACGACGACGCTGAATTCTCCTCTGTAAAGACGCTGAACCGCATTTTCTACGGCTTTGTTGTCACGGATGTCTTTGTCGATCTGGGAGGCGATCGTTTTTTCCGTCTTTTTATCCGCGATATTCTTTTCTGCAATCTCTCTCTGCGCGACGTATTCGTCGGTAACGATTCTTGCGCATTTCGCGGTTGCGATTACGAGCGCGTAACGGTTGAATTTTCCTTTTGTCAGCTGTTCAATGGAAGGTGTAATCATCATAACGGTGGTTCTCCTTTTATATATACAATTCTTTCTATCGGATGTAAGATCGTTTTATCGGAAAAAGTTTTCGGGGATGTCCGCATTGCGGAGGGTGCGCATTTTTTCTGCGCTGAGGATGGTGAGCACGTCCTGCGCCGCGCGATCCACGCCGCCGTCGCGGTTGATCACGACGTAATCGTAGCGGGGGAAGGTCTTGATCTCGTTTTTCGCTTCGTTCATGCGCTTCTGAATGACCTCCTCGGTCTCCGTTCCTCTGCCGCGAATGCGCGCGAGCAGGGTTTCGTAATCGGGGGGCAGAACGTAGATCATGATCGCCTCGGGCATTTTTTCCTTGACCTGAAGCGCGCCCTTGACCTCGATGTCGAGGATGATATTTTTTCCTTCGGCGAGCGCGTCCTCTACGGGCTTTTTGGGCGTGCCGTAGTAATTGCCGACGTATTGCGCGTATTCGAGCATTTCGCCCTGTTCGATCTTGCTTTCAAAATCGGCTTTGTCCACAAAGTAATAGTGAACGCCGTGGAGCTCTCCGGGTCTGGGCTTGCGCGTGGTGGCGGAAACGGAGAAATCAAAGGGCGCGAGCTCGCGCAGGCGGCTGACGATCGTTCCCTTGCCGCTTCCCGCGGGGCCGGAGATGATAACGAGTAATCCTTTCTGGTTCATAAATATGACCGTGCCTTTCTTTTCAAGTCAACGTCTTTGGATGTTCGGTATCGGCGAAATCGCTTACGCCTCGTCCTCGTTTTCCTCGTCCTCATCCTGCTCGTACTGACCGTTGAGCCGGTTGGAGATGGTTTCCGCCTTGATCGCGGAAAGGATAACGTGATCGCTGTCCGTAAAAATGACCGATCTGGTGCGTCTGCCGCAGGATACGTCGATGACGCGGCCCGCGTCTCTGGCGTCCTGAATAAAGCGTTTGATCGGCGCGGAATCGGGGCTGACGATCGAGATCACGCGGTGCGCCGCGACCATATTGCCGTTTCCGATGCTGATGAATTTCATGATATCCGATGTTCCTTTCATAAAGTGGTGTTATTCGATATTCTGGATCTGTTCGCGGATCTTTTCGAGCTCGCTCTTGATCTCCACGACGATCTTCGCGATGGCGACGTCGCACGCCTTGGAGCCGATGGTATTGGTTTCGCGGTTGATTTCCTGAAGCAGGAAGTCGAGCTTTCTGCCGACGGGCTCGTCGGAGGCGAGAATGCCGTCGAACGCTTCGAAATGGGAGGCGAGACGGACGAGCTCCTCGTCGATGGCGATCTTGTCCGCGAAGATGGCGCATTCCGTGATGAGGCGAGCCTCGTCCACGGCGACGTCACCGATCAGCTGCTTTATGCGGGCTTCGATTTTCGCGTACTGATTTTTGACGTCCGCTGCCGAAAGGGGCGCGATTTGCGCGGCAAGCTCCATGACGCGGCGCTTTTTCGCTTCGACGTCCGCCTTCATATTCGCGCCTTCTCTCTCTCTGGAGGCGATGAATGCGTCGGTGGCTTCCTCGAGGACGGGGAGCAGATTGTTCCATTCCCTGTCCATATCCTCATCTGCCTTTTTCACGGAGAAAATGTCGCGGTTTGCGGCAACCGCCATGGTGGTAATATCGTTTTCCAGACCGAATTCCTCGGAGAGGCGGCGGAGCGCCGCGATATAGCTGGCAGCGTAAGCGGTATCCAATTCCACGCTGATGCCGATCTCTTCCAGAACGTCGATGGCAACGTAGACCTCGAGCTTACCGCGGGAGATTCCCTTGGAGGAGAGGTAGGACTTGATCTTGTCCTCCAGAAAGCCGAAAATCTTCGGCACCTTGACGGAGCAATCGAGATAGCGATTGTTGACGGATTTGATTTCAACGAGGATATTTCTGCCGCCGATCTCTCTTTTTGCGCGGCCGTATCCTGTCATACTTCTGATCATAACGGAGATTCCTTTCTTAGGGGTAGCAATGTATTTTAACCGAATGCCTGAACTACAGAGGGTTGCTCAAAACGCACCCCCCTTTTCGTTCGGATATAAGTATGGTATTATAATAATATATTATATCTCATTTTTACCCCCCTTGTCAACTGATTTTTTTGAGATGCGCCATATTTTTTGTGCAATTTTACAGAAAATCAGAGGTTTTTCTCTACATTCAGACAAAAACAAAGGGAAAAGGACGGAGAACTTTGCGTTTCTCCGTCCTTTCCAGACTGTCGAAAAAGCCATGTAGAAAATTCAAAAATAAAAAGTTGCACAAAGCAGGGAAGGCTCCCTCTGCACATTATGCGAAGCATAATGTAGGAGCTGGATTTTGCGAAGCAAAAGACTGAGGGAGAGTGCGTGATTCAAGAAT
>JAFQOX010000149.1 GCA_017412045.1 Clostridia bacterium | reverse complement strand
ATACAAAACCATTGCGAAAATCTTCAATTTGGAATAAATTTGTTTTTTTCGTGGAAAAAGCCGAATGCCTCCCTCTGACGAGGGAGGTGGATTGCCTTCAGGCAAGACGGAGGGAGAGACCCTTTCAAACAAGAATTTATCATGGATTCTTATAAAAAGTAAATGCTGTTGCCCTGTCTTATGCCTAAATCTCAACCGCATGATTTATGCAAGATTTCTATTTTAGGGCTTGTTTGAAAAATAGCGTTTTCTCTCCTTTTCAATTCACATATGAACTAATTTCGTTCATATACAAACGAAAGCCAACCCTTTTTAGTTCATTTGTGTTATAAATTTAAAATAAAGATGAGGTGATAAAAAAGCGGGCAACGCCCGCTGGAGGTTGCTCGCCTATCGCAGTTAAGACTGTATCCAAACGATATAAACGGCGAGGTTCTATTTGCGCAATTTCCTCTGCGATAAAAATGAGCACGCAAAAACGCGAATATATAGCGAAGCGGCAAATGCAGATTTCATTTTTGCGTGACATAAATAACAAAGGAAGGGTTTTCGCCCTTCCTTTTATCTTTTATTCTTTTTGAAAAATTTCTGTTCCACGATATGATACAATCCGACAACCGCAAAGCAGTACGAAAATGTCCCCAAAATGATAAACCCGACGTTTTCTTTTTCAAACTTCGCTATGGTATCTTCAAAATTCAAGATCAAACGATCCCCGGCGGTAAATTCAAGAATTCTGTGACTCTTCGGATGAATCAAAAGGGTAACGGCGTCCCCCTCCGATAACATTTCCACCTCATACAGCAATGCTTGATCGATCGAAACACCATTGATGAAATATCGTTCGCCGTCAGCGCAATCAATGGCGATCTCTTTGAGATACGAAGAACGCTTGCTGTATATTTTTTTGTCATTCAGAAATTCGGTTTCGATCCGCGCGCAGGATTCCCGCGGAACGTCAGCGTTCGAATACACAGTTCCAAACGTAAATACCGTTCCCGCCATCAATCCCAAAATCAAAAAGCAGATTGCCTGTCGCATGGAAAGTATGCTTTTTTTCTTGTATCGTCTCATTGATTTATCTTCCTCCGTTTCCGCATGATTCATCAGCCGAAGGCGACTTCATTTTTCATGATTCATTCAAAATCCGCTTTTGGCAATGAATCATGGATGATGCATATTGAAAAATGAAGAATACAAACAAAAATCCGCCTTCTTTCGAAAGCGGATTTCGTTTGGAGCGGATTGGGCTCGGTCTCGGCGTTCGACGCGCCTCGGTCACCGGCGGGATCTGCAAGCCCAATTGGGCTTTAGTCATTTAGGCTGTCATTCAACACCGCCTCTTTCGAGCCCCTCTTCGTCCCTTGGGCAAAGGAAAAGGAAGAGCATTTACTCTTCCTTCTGGCTTTCGTTTGGAGCGGATTACGGGGCTCGAACCCGCCACCTCAACCTTGGCAAGGTTGCGCTCTACCAAATGAGCTAAATCCGCATATGTTTTTTCGTTTGCTATAACATAATAGCATATGACTTTTGATTTGTCAATAGTTTTTTGAAAAAAATTGCGGTAAATTTAAAAAATTTACCGCAATTCGATCACATATATTGGAAAAGCAAAATATTCGCCCTTATTCTTCCCAAAAGTGCAGCTTGACCGCGCATTTCCGGACGAACGGAATGGCAAGCGTGAAAAATCCGAGAATCCATCCCGCTATATTCAGAATCAGATCGTCAATATCAAAAATGCCCAATCGGAAAACAAGCTGAACGACCTCTACGGAAAGGATCGTACACAGCGCGATCAGCAAGGTTTTCTTGACCGTTCGCGCCTTTTTGAAAAGACAGGGCAGGAAAATACCCATCGGATAAAACAAAATGAAATTGCCCAAAACATTCTTGACCGCAAGACCCAGCATCCAGCGCTTTGTCATCACATCCGTGACGTACCCCCAGATCGTTTTGAACGGAATCAGATTGACGGAATACTTCATATATTCCCATACGGAGTCATACGGAAATCTGCCGCCCCTGGTACCCAAAAACAAAATGGCGAAAGCCGCAACGCCGTAAACGGCGAACGCAAGCCAAAGAAGAATTCTTGCAAATGTTCTCATTGCCGTTTCTCCCGTGGGTCACGCTCCGTAGAAGGAGCTGAGGAAGGAGTGCAGGCGTTCGTTGTCGCTCGCAGAGAAGATCTTCTCCGGCGTACCCTCCTCCGCAATGACGCCGTTATCCATGAAGATGATCTTGTCGGAAACGTCTCTTGCGAAATTCATTTCATGGGTGACGATGATCATCGTCATATCCTCTGCGGCGAGCTCCTTGATGATCTTCAGAACCTCGCCCGTGATCTCGGGGTCGAGCGCGGAGGTCGGCTCGTCAAAGCAGAGCACGTCGGGATTCAGTGCGAGCGCGCGCGCAATGGAGACGCGTTGCTGCTGACCGCCGGAAAGCTGACACGGATAAAAATCCATCTTATCCGCAAGTCCGACCTTGGCGAGGAGCGTTTTTGCGGTTTCCTGCGCTTCGGCGATCATACGGTCGCGCTCCGCCCTGCTCTTTTTGTTTCTTTTGCATTCGTCCTTGATGTGGAGAATGGGAGCCAGCGTGATATTTTCAAGCGCCGTATACTGCGGAAACAGATTGAAGGACTGGAAAACGAAGCCGAAATTCAATTTGTTTTTGAGCTTATTTTTTCTTTTATTCTGCAAAAGAGCGGCATCGAAAATTTTATTGCCGTCTACACTGATCGTACCGCCGTCCGCCGTTTCCAGCGCGTTAATGCATCGGAGAAGCGTCGTTTTTCCGCTTCCCGACGAGCCGATGAGGGAAAGCACCTGTCCCTTTTCCAGCGTGAAGTTGATACCCTTCAGAACGGAGGTATCTTCGAAGCTCTTCGTCAGATTTTTTACTTCAAGAAACATGATTTTTCCTCCTTACGCTTTAAAATACGACAGCTTCTTTTCCGCATAGCCGAGAAGAATCGTCACGAGACCGACAAACAGGAGATAAAATGCCGCCGTATAGAAGAGCGGCCAGATCAGCGCGTCCGTCGCCGCCATATCCTTGGCGCGCTTGATGATTTCGGGAATCGCGATGACGTTGGCGAGCGCCGTATCCTTCACGAGCGTGATGATCTCGTTGGACATGGGGGGGATGATGCGCTTGATGACCTGCTTAAGGACGATCCTACGGAAGATCTGACCCTGCGTCAGACCGAGAACCTGTCCCGCCTCGTACTGTCCCTGCGGAATGCTTTCAATTCCGCCGCGGAAGATTTCGGAGAAATAGCAGGAGTAGTTGATCACGAAGGCAATCAGGACCGCACAGAAGCTTCCGTAATACAGAAGCGTGGAGCTTCCCGCAAGCGCGGTAAAGTAACGGTCCATCGCATCGAAAATGTTAAGAGAGCCCGGCTTTCCGAGAAGCCCCGGCAAATAATAGATCATACAGATCAGAAGCATGAGCGGAATGCCTCGGATGATCCAGATAAAAATACGGCTCACCTTCTTCACGATCACGGATTTGCTCATGCTGCAAAAGGACAGCGCAAGTCCAAGCGGGATCGCAAACAGGAGCGTCAGGAAAAAGAGCAGGCACGTAAGCCCGAAGCCGCCCAAAAGATCCAACGTAATTTGCAAAAAATCCATTTCAAAAAATCCTTTCCGGTGTTTTTTCAAATTTTCAGCCCTCCCCTCAATGAGAGGAAGGCTGGAAGCGACGTTTGCTATGATAGAAAATTGCACAAACCGAGCTTGCCGTTTTGCATCGTGCGCATACGGTCAAGGCACGGAACGGCAAGCAACAGGCGGGGATTGCCCGCTTATTTCTGATCGGAGAAATCGGTGATGGCGGTCGCGAGATTGTATCTCTCTGCGATCTCGTCAATCTTACCGTCTGCTGCAAGCTCCTCGAGAGCCTGGTTTACCTTCGCGGTCAGCTCGCTGCCCTTTTTGAAGCCGATCGCGTAGTATTCGGGATTGCTGGAGAGAGACTCCACGATTTCGAGTCCCGCATAGTCACCCTTGCCGACGTAAGCCTTTGCGAGCTGTTCGTCAAGAACGACGAAGTCCGCCGTACCGAGAGCGATCTGCTGCAATGCTTCGAGCTGGGTTGCGCAAGCCTTTTCCACGGTGCCCGTCAGAGAAACGAGATGCGTCGCACCTGCGGAACCGGTCTCCACTGCGCCGACCTTACCGGAGAGAGAATCGAAATCGGTAACGGTTGCGGCAAGCTCCTTGGTAGTTACGACGACCTGCTTGTTGAGCATATAGTTGTAGGAAAAGTCAACTTTTTCGCTTCTGGCAACGCCGTCGGGGTCGGAGGTGTTAGCGGTAAAGCCGTTCCAGATGCAGTCGATGGTGCCGGAGTTCAGCTCCAGATACTTCTGGTTCCAGTCAATTTCCTTAAAAATAACCTTACAACCGAGCTTTTCTTCGAAAACAGCCGTTGCAAGATCGGTGTCGAAGCCAACGAAATTGCCTTCGTCATCGCGGTAGTTCATCGGCTTGTAAACGGTATAGCCGACGACAATGGTATCGGCCTGATTACAGGAAGCAAACATGCTGACCGCCATAACCAGGACGAAGAGAAATGCTAAAATCTTTTTCATAACAGAATCTCCTTTTGATCCTTATTTTATTATGTTAAAATAATAGCACAAGTGTAGCGTATTGTCAAGTATTTTTGTTCTAATATTATAATATATCTCAAAAAAAGACGTCCGCGTATTCCGAAAATACGCGGACGTCAGCTTGTCGATAAAGTCAGTTAAAAAATTCAGTTTCGTCAATTCGCCAAAAAATGAGATGCTAAAAAGCCTTCCTCCGGGAGGAAGGTGCCGAGTTTACGAGGCGGAAGGAGCCCGCGTCACTTAAAATTTGATCAAACTTGATGTTTACGCACTCTCCCTCAGTCTTTTGCTTCGCAAAATCCAGCTCCCT
>JAFQOX010000148.1 GCA_017412045.1 Clostridia bacterium | reverse complement strand
TTTCAAAAGCCTTATTTGCACGCGGGCTCCTTCCGCCTCGTAAACTCGGCACCTTCCTCCCGGAGGAAGGCTTTTTAGCATCTCATCTTTTAGCGAAATTGACGAAACTGAATTTTTTAACTGACTTTATCGACACACTGACGCCGTAAATTCAAATTTACGGCGTTTGTCATAGAAGCGCAAAAAGAATGCTTGCCCGAGGGCAAGCATTCTTTGGAATCAGTATGACTGATTATTTTTCAAGTTCCGCTCTGCGTTCGTCCCACATAGCCTGGAGTTCGTTGACTACAGCCATGAAGAAGCCGTCGGAGGAGAGCTTGTCGGCATTCGCCTTCATTTCGTTGACGTCGGTATAATCCTTCACGTATTTACCGGAGAGATCCTTCATAACGTCGGTGATACCAACCTTATCGCCAAAGAATTTTTCAGCGACGATTTCTCTTGCGATTGCTTCCAGCTCGGAGCCGTCGCCCTTGAGAAGAGTAGCCTTATCGTAACCCTTTGCCGCGATTTCAGCATCAAGCTTATTTGCAATCTCGGTCAGATAGTTCTGATAAGTAACCGCCTCACTCTTGGAGAGCATGTATTCGCTGAGCTCGAGACCGATGTATCTTGCCAATTCATTGGTGTAGAAGCCGGTTTCGTAAAGAATATTGTAAATATTCGTCTTTGCTTCAGCGAGACCCCAAGCGTTGATCTGGTTCTGCGTGTACTTCGTACGGAGCGTGTAAACGTACTTGGTCTTCATGGTGTTGATGTATCTTGCATAGTTCGTGTAATGCTTTTCGGAAGCCTTGAAATCAGCCTTCGATACGCCTGCCATGTCAGCCATGTCCGCGTAGATACCGAGCGCTTCCTCGAGGTAGTACTCGTAGAGAGCCTCGACAACCTTTTCGTTGGAAATACCCTTTTCGCCGTTCTTGTAAGCGGTTGCGGAGAATTTCTCGATCAGGATGGATTTGTTTTTCTTTCTGAGCTTCTTGACGTAGTTCTTGTACTCGTCAGAGGTCTTGCTGTAGGTTTTGAATTCGCTTGCGTTCGTACCGACGGGATTCAGATATTTGTTGCGAATGGATTCTTCGAAATCATTTCTGTCGTAGCCGTTCTCTGTGAGATAGTCCGTATACATAAGGTCGTATACAGCATCCATCTTCTTATCCAGCGTCATGGTATTCCACAGCGCATCGCTGTAGCCCAGACGGGATCTGTACTGTTCTACGATCGTGGTCGCAGCCTCCTCGTAAGGCTTAGCGCCTTCTTCAGCAGCTTCGAATTCCTTCCAGGATACGAGATACTTGACGGTGCTGTCCTCCTCGGAAACGAATTCAAGAACGGATGCCATGAAGTCCTGTACGCGGGTAACGTAGCCTTCCTCGGTGAGGTTGTTTTCGGTTTCGTAGTTTGCCTTGACGTAATCGAAAATAGCAGCTTCGAAATCAACGTCGGTCATGGAATCGTAACGAGCGCGTTCTGCTTCGGACAGATCCTCAAAGAGGATGATGTCTGCCATCACGCGGAGATACTTAATGTTGGTGAAATAGTTGCTTGCGCTATCCTTTGCAGCAGCGAGAACGAGTCTCTGGCTATCGGGAATCTCTTCCTTCTTTTCCGTCATGTTCGGCGCGCCGCCGAGGATCGCAACCTGATTCTGAACCATTTTTTCAAGATCGCTTGCGGAAATGACGTTCGCGTACTGTTCAGCCTTCACCTTGTCGATGATTCTGTTTTCGAACCAAGTCTGGGAGAATGCTTTGTCAGTGGGATTGTCAAAGATGGAAACGTAGCTCTTTGCAACGGTGGTAGCGTTATCTGCATACATATCGGGCGTAGCGTAAGAGATACATACGACGTTCGTACCGTTGGTCATCTTGCCCCACATGAGGTTGTCATTGTAGCCTGCGAGACCGTCGGCCACGGGACGGGTGATCGTAACGTTGGGATACATGGCGATGAAGGCATCGGCAAGTCCGTTGAATGCGCTTTCAATATAAGACTTGTTAGAGCCGGTATTGGCGTACATCACGATCTCACCGGAGAGAGAGCTCTTCTTTTCGTAGGATTTGGGATTGTATGCGAGCGGATAGTAGCCTGCGTTTGCAATGATTTCCTGACCTTCCTTGCTTTCTGCAAATGCGATGAATTCCTTTACGGCTTCGGTCGCGTTCGCATTGGTAACGAAGTCAAGCGGATTGTAGGACGCGTCGGTCTTTGCGAGTTCAGAGATCAGATAGGGCATATAAGCCTTTCTCAGCGCTCTGATGTATTCGATGCCCTTGGAGGATGCGAGAGCCGCTTCCTTGACGTATTCGTCGTAGGTAACTTCTACGTCGGTCAGGGAGTCCAGAGCCGCAGTCAGAGCTGCGCGCTTCAGAACGGAGGTGAGAATATTGTCGAGCGAAGAGGGCTCAACGTAGAGAAGCAGGAAAGGAGAGATCTTGGAATCCAGGTTGGTCTGCTTGTAGTAATCCCAAGCGTTGAATACCTGACCTTCCTCGGGGTAACCCATATAGACGTTACCGGTGAGACCGTTATCCATCTTATAGTTCTGGTTGAGTCTCTGTACGACGAATTTGTCGGGTTCGACCTCAACGAGCTTGTAGTTTGCGTACGCGGTGTTGTCACCGTCGTCGAGGATACCGTACTGGAAGATGTTCTTCGCATCGGGATCGGTGGTGAACATCTCGATGACCTCAAGCGCTCTGTCCTCGCTGGAGGTATAAGCGGATACAGCCATCATGCCGTCGAAAATAGCGTCGGGCGTAACGAAAGGATTCTGGATAACCTTTACGTCGTACTGATCGCCGTAAGCAGCGGCAACGGAAGCGTCGCCCTTGATGACGTTCACTGCGAATTTGGTTGCGGTCGTATTGATATAGCCCTTATCGTTGAATTCCTTCATAAGAGCTACGTGTGCCTGATACTGAGGAATCGAGAGAAGGTTCTGAACGGTGAAGTCCGTGCCTTCCGCGGTGTCGTAGCCGTAGATCGGATCGAAGTATGCGCCGATGGCAACCTCGCCGTCCATGTACTTGTAAACGCCGAGCGCTTCGGGCTCGGTCGCCAAGGGAGCAACGTCCTTGTGATTTGCCTTGACGTAAGCAAGGAAATCGGAGAGATCTGCGTAATCCTCAACGTTGTCGATGTTGAAGCCGTTGCCGTTGTTGTAGGAATCGGCGATGGTCTTGTCGATAACGAGGTAGGTGTATTCAGCCATCAGATTATTGTTCGGGATCGCGTTGATATCGCCGGTCATAGCCTTGAGCTGATTGAAGAAGGTGGGATAAATGTACTGCTTGAACTTGGTGAACTTTTCATCGAGCTTCTTTTCAACGGAGAGCAGATAGCCCTTATCGTTGAGGTAGTCGTACATTTCCTTACCGTCGATCATCAGAATATCAATCGGGGACTGTGCGTCGGGATATACGGTTTCGATTTTACCGTCCTCGTAAACGGTGGTCTGTTCAGCGGAATAGATTTCTCCGGTCGTCATCGTGGAAGCGATAACGGTGGTAACCTGAGAAGTCCATTTGTTGGTCTTCTTTCCGGAAGATTCATTCAGCAGCTTCTGCGCGTTGTTTGCTTGCTTCTGCGCGAGCGCGTTGAACTTGGTAATTGCTTTTACCTTGACAGCCGCGTGGTCTGCTTCGGCAATTCTCTTTTCAACCTCGGCGATGTATTGATCAGCCGTAACAAGAGTCAGCTCAATCTTCGTCTTGTATCTGGTTTTCGAGATTTTGTTCAGCGCCTCTTCAACCCGGTCGATCGCTTCCTGCGTGGTAGACTTGTCAGTGATACCGATCAGATTGATGGTGGACGGCAGATCGTCGGTGTTCGTGGTCGTTGTCGGTGTCGCCGCTTTTTTGCCGCAGCCAGCAAACATAACTGCGAGCATAACGAGACACAGACCGAGACTAATGATTCTCTTAAACATGTGGCGTTCCTCCCCAATTTTCTTTCTTCCGACCAAACGGAAAATGATATAATATAACACTATAAATTTTACATCAAAAAAGGCTTTCTGTCAAGGTGTTTTTCGAAAACTTCCGTGAAGGGTAACCAATCGGCGCCGTGAAAAAACCCGATTTTTTGCGCAGTTCGACCAAAGCCGTCAATTCCCGCTTATCATGTTTTCCCAAACAAAATGTACAGAAAACCCAAACCGCAATTTAATTCTTGTGAAAATTAAACTATTTTTTGATTTTCAAAAATATTTTTCGGAAAAACGGTTTAATTCAGATAATCGCGGAGTTTTTTGGAACGGCTGGGGTGTCTGAGCTTGCGGAGCGCCTTCGCTTCAATCTGTCGGATACGCTCGCGGGTGATATTGAACTGCTGTCCGACCTCCTCGAGCGTTCTCTGGCGTCCGTCCTCAAGACCGAAGCGCAGACGGAGAACCTGCTCCTCTCTGGGCGTCAGGGTATGGAGCACCTCGTTGAGCTGCTCGCGGAGCAATTCGTAGGAAGCGGCTTCCGCGGGGGCGGGGGATTCCTGGTCCTCGATGAAGTCGCCGATATGGCTGTCCTCCTCCTCGCCGACGGGCGTTTCGAGGGAGATGGGATCCTGCGCGATCTTCATGATCTCGCGGACTCTTTCGGGATTCATGCCGTCGAGCTCTCTCGCGATCTCCTCAGCGGAAACCTCGCGGCCCTTTTCCTGAAGGAGCTCTCTGGAGGTCTTGGTGACCTTGTGGATGGTTTCCACCATATGAACGGGGATACGGATCGTGCGTGCCTGGTCCGCGATCGCGCGGGTGATCGCCTGGCGGATCCACCACGTCGCGTAAGTAGAGAATTTATAGCCCTTGGTGTAGTCGAATTTGGAAACCGCCTTCATCAGACCGAGGTTGCCCTCCTGGATCAGGTCAAGGAAGAAAAGTCCCTTGCCGACGTAACGCTTCGCAATGCTGACGACGAGTCGGAGGTTGGCTTCCACGAGCTCCTTTTTCGCCTGTTCGTTGCCCTCGGAGGTCAGGCGGGCGAGCTCAGCCTCTCTGTCCGCGTCCAGAAGCGGCACGCGGCCGATCTCCTTGAGATACTGCTTGACGGGGTCGTCGATCATCAGACCCTCGGAAGCGAGCGTCTTTTCCATATTTTCGTTGCCGTAAGGATCGAGGTCGTTCTCGAGCTCGTCCTCCGCGCTGCCGATCAGCGCTTCGTCGTCAAAGCAGGCGTTGACGTCAATGCCCAGAGAATCCAGCGCTTCGTAGAGCTTGTCGATCTCGTCGATATCGTAATCGGTATCGCTGAGCGCGGCGAAGATTTCGGTATTGGTAAGCGTGCCCTTGGCTTTCGCTTTGTCGATCAACGTCTGAATGTTGCTCTTTTCGGGCTTTTCCGTCTCCTTGTTTTTTTCTGCGGAAGCGGCGTCCTTTTTCAGTGTTGCTTCCGTTTTTTTGGTTTCGTAATCCATGCTTTTGTCCTCCCTTGTGAACATCATTTCTTTTTTCTGTTAATCAGATTTTTTATATCATCAAGCGCATCGTCGGACGGTTTTTCCGCCGATTCACTCTTTAACGTTTTGATATGATCCTGCAAAACGGCAAGATCGTTTTTCGTCAACTTGCTTCTGTCGACCTGCATTTTGACGATACGGGAAACCTCGTCCTGCGAGAAGGTTTCGGAGAGCATACCGATGTCAAAATGATCCTCGAACGCCATGAAAGCCGCGAACACCCTTTTCCCGAACTCGGTCAGAAAATCGTCCTGCGTGAGCGAGATCTTTCCGCGTCGGATCTCCGCCGTGAATTCGGGACGCAGAAGCAGAATGCCGAGGATCGCCTCCTCCGCGCGCGCCGCCCTCGCGTTCTTGACGAAATCGCGGTTCACGCGGTCGCCGTAGCCCAGCGCCTCCGAGACGATCTTACGCTTGATCTGCTCGTTTTCCTTTTTCCGGAGCTGTCGCATTTTCCGCTCGACGTCGCGCTTCATATTTTGCGGATCGACGCCGATGCGCTCGCAGATACGGACGGTATAGATCTCCCGTTCCACGTCGGAATAGATGCCGCAGAGGATGTCGCTGAGCTCCTCCGCCGCCTTCGCCTTTTCCTCGGGGATCAGGATATTGCGCTTTTTCAGCACGCTGTCGCAGAGATAGTCCATTTTGTTACGGCTGTCGTCCAGGAGCGTTTTGAAACGGACGGGACCGTATTTTTTGATAAATTCGTCGGGGTCCTTCGCGCCCTCGATGCGGAGCATTTTGACCTCCAGCCCCGCGTCGGTCAGAATGGGAATCGCGCGCTTGGCGGCGGCGACGCCCGCATCGTCACTGTCGTACGAAAGAATGACTTTTTTCGTATATTTCGCCATAATCCGCGCCTGCTCCGTCGTGAGAGCCGTTCCGAGCGTGGCGACCGCATTCGGAAAACCCGCCATATTGACGGCGATGACGTCCATATAGCCCTCACAGAGGATCAGCGATTCCGCGCAGGCGTTGCGCGCGAAATTCAGCGCGAAAAGCGAGCGGCTTTTTTTGAAAACGGGCGTATCGGAGCTGTTGAGATACTTTGGCTTTCCGTCTCCGAGCGCGCGCCCGCCGAAGGCGATGACGTTAGAGAAATTATCAATAATGGGAAAGATGATCCTTCCGCGGAAATAGTCGAAATAATTGCCCGTGCGCTCGCTTTTTCCGCAGAGGAAGGCGGTTTTCAGCTCCTCGTCGCGGTAGCCGAGCGCGTGCATATGCTTGCGGAGCGCATCAAAGCTGTTGGGCGCGAAGCCCAGCCCGAAGCGCTTGATCGCGGCGTTGGTCAGTCCTCTCTGCGCAAGATATTTGCGCGCCTCCTCCGCCTCGGGCAGAGAAAGACAGCGGTTGAAGAATCTCGCCGCCTCGCGGTTCATCTCGTAATACCGTGCGCGCTTGACGGTCTCCCCGCCCTCTGACGCATCGGGCATGGGCAAGCCGGCGCGCTTGGCGAGAAATTCGACGGCGCCGGGATATTCGAGATTTTCGGCGCGCATGATAAAGGAGATGACGTCACCCCCCGCGCCGCATCCGAAGCAATGGAAGGTCTCCGTATTCGGAAACACGGTAAAGGACGGCGTTTTCTCGCTGTGGAACGGACAAACGCCCTGATAGTTGGAGCCCGCGCGCTTCAGATTGACGTAAGAGGCGATCACGTCCTCGATCTTATTGCGGTACTTGATCTCCTCGATAAAATTCTGCGTAAATCTCACGCAAACGCGCCCCCCTTCCGTGCAACGCCGTGCCGACGTTGCAGTGATGTATTTCGCCTGCGGCGAAACGTGCTGCTTTGACTTCGTCAAAGTGATGCTCGCGCCGTGCGCGAGTGATGAATTCCGCTGTTCGCGGAACGTTTCGGCAATTGATTCTATTTTTCCGAAGTTGACGGCGTTGTCCCCTCCGTGAAAAATTCTGTTCATAAACTAATATACGCAAAAAGCTTGAAAAATCCTTTTTTATTTTAAAAATTTTTTATTTTTTTCGGAATCGGCAAGCACGGGCCGTTCATAAAAGGCAAGGAGCCGAAGATTTGAGTCTTTAAATTCTTGCTTATAGTCCCGTTTACGCACAAAAATTAGATTCGCTTGTAGGGACCGGCGTCCTCGACGGTCCACGTAAAAATGAAATATTTTCACAAAATCATGTAGGTAAATTGTAACATTCTACAAATCACAAGTGCAATTTTTGTTTGTATTCACGGACCGTCGGGGACGCCGGTCCCTACATTGGTACGAATCTTATGTTCGCTTTTCTACGGAATATCTCCCCTAAACAAGAATTGATCGTTCATTCCGTACGATTCACACGTCCAGCCTCGTACCCTTTTTTTCGGGAACGATTTTTCCGTTCGTCATGGAGCGGACCGATTTCTCGAAGGCGGGGTATTCCTCGGAGAGCACGGCAAGATGCAGAACGATATTGCCGCCGAATACCGTGTCGTCGGTGATCACGGTCCGTCTGCCGATATCGTACAATAATTTATCGTAAAGCGCATAGTCGCAGGTCACGGTGCATTCCGTATACTCGCGGTAGGTCACGATGCCCGCCGCCTCAATCGCCATCGCCGCCGCCTTGGAGTAGGCGCGCACGAGCCCCGAAGCCCCCAGCAGGATGCCGCCGAAATACCGCGTCACGACGACGACCGTCCCGTCCACGCCGCTTTTGCGGATGACCTCCAGCACGGGAACGCCGCCCGTGCCCTTCGGCTCGCCGTCGTCGCTGTAGCGGACGGCATTGCCGACGGTATAGGCGGAAACGTTATGTCTGGCATCGGCGTGCTTTTTCTTGATCGACTGTATGAACGCCTCCGCCTCCTCCGCCGTGGAAACGGGCGCGGTGTAGCCGATGAATACCGACTTTTTCTCCGTGAATTCGGCGCTTGCCGCCTTGCCGACCGTAGTCAGATTTTTTTCTTCCATCGTCAAAGGATCCTTTCCCGTTTCACATACGAACGATATGGGCGGAAAGCTTTCCCGCCGTCTTTTTGTCGCAGACCGCTCTCACGCGCGCGCCGCTTTCCGTATATTCCGTCTCCAGAACGGTGGCGTCGGAATACAGAATATTGATCAAAGCGAACTGATTGGAGGGAATTTCAAAGACGTATTCCTTCTTGCCCGCCGTCGCGAGCGCCTCGATGCGGCTGACCAATTCCTCCGCACCCTCGCCCGTCGCCGCGGAAATATAGATATTGTCCGCCGTGGGGGTTACGGGGTGCGCCGCCATGCCCTTGTCGCATTTATTGTAAACGTAGAGAACGGGCTTATCGGATGCGCCGAGATCCTCGATCAGCGCGGAGGTCACCTCCGTCTGCGCGATGAATTCGGGGTCGGATGCGTCGATGACCACGAGGATCGCATCCGCGTAGCACACCTCGTCGAGCGTGGAACGGAAGGCGCGGATCAGATGGTGGGGCAGATTGCGGATAAAGCCGACGGTATCCGTCAGCAGGATCTCCTCGCCGCAGGGCAACTCGAATTTGCGCGTGGTGGGATCGAGCGTGGCGAAAAGCTTGTCCTCCGCCAAAATACCCGCCGCGGTCAGACGGTTGAGCAGGGTCGATTTGCCCGCGTTCGTATAGCCGGCGATGGCAATTTTAAAAATGCCCGAGCGGTCGCGGCTCGATCTCTGTACCGCTCTGTTTTTCGCAAGCTCCGCGAGCGCATCCTCGAGCGCATCCATTCTGCGCTTGACGTGACGTCTGTCCGTCTCCAGCTTGCTCTCGCCGGGACCTCTCGTACCGATGCCGCCGCCCAGACGGGAGAGCTCCGTGCCGTGTCCCGTCAGACGGGGCACCGTATATTTCAGCTGCGCCAGCTCGACCTGAAGCTTACCCTCGCCGCTGGTCGCGTGGAGCGCAAAGATGTCAAGGATCAGCATACTTCTGTCCATCACCTGCACGTCGCCGATGTCGTTCTCCAGATTTTTGATCTGGGAGGGGGAAAGCTCGCAATCGAAAATGACGGTTTCGACACCGCTGTTCCGACAGAGCTCGGCAAGTTCTTTTACCTTACCGCTTCCGATATAGGTACGCGGATCGGGATTCTCCTTTTCCTGCACCATGCGGGCGTACACGGTCGCGCCCGCCGTTTCCGCCAGACGCTCCAATTCGTCGAAGGATGCCTCGCAGGCGTGACGGTCCGCGCCCTTGGGCAGAACGGTCACGAGGATGACCTCCGTTTTCTGATCCTTATTTTTTTCAAGTAACGTTTCTGTTTTCATATTCCGATTCGAACTCCCTTCATTTCAAGCTCTTTTGGAAAGCGGCGCGCCGCCGCTCCGTTTCTCGCCGATCCAACGCAAGTTTGATAAAAAAATAAATTCTTGTTTAGCGGTGTAATTTGTTCAAAAGTAAACAATCCCAAAGCCTTCCTCCGGGAGGAAGGTGCCGAGTTTACGAGGCGGAAGGAGCCCGCGTGCAAATAAGGCTTTTGAAAAAGTTCTGTTTGGTACAATTTTACACTTGCAAACAGACAAATCCAATCCAAAATTCTTGAATCACGCACTCTCCCTCAGTCTTTTGCTTCGCAAAATCCAGCTCCCTACATTATGCTTCGCATAATGTAGGGAGCCTTTCCGGCTTTGTGCAACTTTTTATTTTTGAATTTTCTACATAGCTTTTTCGACAGTCTGAGCCTTCCCCAAGGGAAGGCTAACAGAATCTGTGCTTTCCGTGCATCAAGAGATGTGTTACCGAACCATTCGTTTGCCCACTCCTAATTCCGAATTCCGAATTCCGCATTCCGCATTTGTTTGCGCCTTTGGCACAAACAAGAATTTTTGCGTGATCTCCATATAAAGAAAAAGAGCGGGAGGAAGCCCTTGGGCTCTCCCGCTCATGAATCCTGTACAGGCATCATTTCTTGGATTCAAGACGCTTTTTGAACTTATCAACACGTCCGCCGGCATCAACGAATTTCTGTTTGCCGGTAAAGAAAGGATGGCATTTGGAGCAAATTTCAACTCTGAAATCACCCTTCGTGGACTTTGTATGAATAACTTCACCGCAAGCGCAACGAACGGTTGCATCGACGTAGTTAGGATGGATTGCTTCTTTCATTGTGTACACCTCACATTCCGTAATAATCACAGTAATTAAGATTATAACACGGTTTTTTCAAATTTGCAATAGTTTTTTTGATATTTTTCAGAATATTTTCGGATATTTTTCAAATTTTATCCTTGATCTGCTCCTTGAGCTGTGCCAGAATGCGTTTTTCCAATCGGGAAATATAGGACTGTGAGATGCCCAGCACGTCGGCGACGTCCTTCTGCGTCATCTCCCTGCCGCCCGAAAGCCCGAAGCGGAGGTCGATGATCTCCCTCTCCCGCGGCGTCAGGGTATCGAGCGCCTCGTAAATGATCCTTCTCTCCTCGTCCTCCTCCAGAGCCTTGCCCGCGCTGTCCTCGTCCGTGCCGAGAACGTCCGAGAGCAAAAGCTCGTTTCCGTCGTAATCGGTGGAGAGCGGCTCGTCGATGGAAAGCTCCGTGCGAATGTTGCCCGTTTTGCGGATATACATCAGGATCTCGTTTTCGATACAGCGCGAGGCGTAGGTAGCGAGCTTGATATTTTTATCCGTACGGAAGGTGTTCGCCGCCTTCATCAGCCCGATCGTACCGATGGAGATCAGATCGTCCATACCGATGCCCGTATTCTCGAATTTTTTCGCGATATAGACGACGAGCCGCAGGTTCCGCTCCACCAGGATCGTGCGGTATTTCCTGTCGCCGTCCAGATTGGCGAGCAGCTCCGCCTCCTCCTCCGCGGAAAGCGGGGGCGGCAGGGCATCCGTTGTTCCTATATAATATACGCCGCGCGACATACGCAGCCGAAGCAAAAGCCTTGCCCACAGCGCGCGCGCCTTCATCATCCATTTCATACGATCATACCTTTCTTTGGATTTTTATATTCTCAAATTTCCATGCACCCGTTCCCGGGCGTTCAAAGACAACGATAAATTCTTGTTTGAAAGGGTCTCTCCCTCCGTCTTGCCTGAAGGCAATCCACCTCCCTCGTCAGAGGGAGGCATTCGGCTTTTTCCACGAAAAAAACAAATTTATTCCAAATTGAAGATTTTCGCAATGGTTTTGTAT
>JAFQOX010000147.1 GCA_017412045.1 Clostridia bacterium | reverse complement strand
GGATGTGTTAATCCAATAAGAATTACGCCGGACCTTTCCTCTTTATTGTATAAAAATAAGAGTAGTTTTGCAATGCTTTTTGCATTGAGTTTCTACTCTTATATTGTACCAAACAAGAATTTGTTTTTCCATCGAACTCGCGCGGATAACGGAATAATTCGGATTGCCGCTTCATATGCTGGAAAAAAACGCTTCGGGAGGTACTTATGGATATGAAGGGGCTGCGCAGAAGAATTTCCGCCGAGCTTTGCCGCGTTCCCACGGTTCCCGCGCTGATTTCGGCGGCGGTCTGCTTGGTTCTGGGGATGTTGGTTGCCGTTTCCGGCAAGGGATACGGCGTATTTTTGCCGAGATCGACGGTTTCCGTGATTTTGATGGGGATTTTCTGGGGGATTTTTTATGCGGTCATCGGCTTTGCGCTCGGTTGCTTTCTTTTTGCGGGAGACGGATGCGCGAACGTCCGCGGGGAACAGACGGCGCTCCTTTTTCTGTGTACGCTCGTGCTTTCCTATACGTGGACGGTCGTCGTTTTCAAAGCGGGCAATTATTTGATGGGGCTTATGGTCTGCTTGGCGGTGCTTGCCTGCCTTCTGACTCTGTTTTTTACGCTCCGCAAGCGGTATTTTGTATCCGGCGCCTTGATTCTGATCGGTTGCGCGTGGATTTTTTATGTCATTTATTATACTTTTTCACTCATGTTTTTTCATTTATAAGTGAAAAATACTGAATTTTCAAAAATTAGTCTACAAATGTTGACTTTGGACTTGAATTTTGATATAATAACAATAAAGAAAAGCTTTTAAAGCTTTATTTCAAAATATAAAGGAGAAATGCGATATGAAAACCGAAGTTAAAATCCGTTTGAGTTCTATTGAGGACGTACGTAACTTTGTTGAGGTTGTACGCCAGTACGAAGGTGATATTGACCTTTCCAGCGGCAGATACGTCGTTGATGCAAAGTCCATTATGGGTATTTTCAGCCTTGATCTCATGAACCCGATTACCCTGACTGCTCACGGCGATTCCTCCGACAAGATCCTTCCCAAGATAAAGAACTACATCGTTGATTGATTTTTAATATCCCCTATATGCCTCTCCGCGCGGAGAGGCATATTTTTTTTCGTTTTTTCATACATATGATTCAGATGATATGAGAAAGGAAATCAGTTATGAAAAAACGAATACGTTACCTTTTTATTGCTTTTTGCTTTTGCCTTGCGTGCGCGCTTCCCGCCGGGCTCGGGGGAGAAACGCTCCTCGCGGCGCCCGTCTATTCTGCGGAGCCTGACGCGCGCTCCTGCATTCTGATGGATGGCAGAACGGGCGCGATCCTGTACGAGCATAACGCCGACGCAGCGTTGCCGCCCGCATCCGTGACCAAGGTCATGACGATGCTCCTCGTTTTCGAGGCGCTGGAGCAGGGAATGCTGACCACGGATCAAACCGTCCGTATCAGCGAAACCGCCGCCTCGATGGGCGGCTCCCAGATTTTTCTGGCGCCCGGGGAAGAAATGAGCGTGGACGATCTGCTCAAGGGACTGATCGTTTCCTCCGCCAACGATGCGGCGGTCGCCCTTGCCGAGGCGATCAGCGGAAGCGAGGAAGCCTTCGTCGTCCGCATGAATGCGCGCGCGGCGGAGCTGGGAATGCGGAATACGCATTTTGAAAACACGAACGGTCTGGACGATACCACGGAGAATCACGTGACCAGCGCGAGAGACATCGCGATCATGACCAAGGCGCTGATCCGCCACGAGAAGGTTTTCGACTATACGACGATCTGGATGGATACGATCCGCAACGGAACCTTCGGGCTTTCCAATACCAATAAGCTGATCCGCTTTTACAAGGGCGCGACCGGTCTGAAAACGGGCTCGACGGAAAAGGCGAAATTCTGCATTTCCGCGACCGCGGAAAGAGACGGACTTTCCCTGATCGCCGTCGTGATGGGTTCTCCGACGAAGGAAGCGCGCAACGCGCTCGCCGCCTCCCTGCTGGATTTCGGCTTTGCGAATTACGGCTGTTATTCTTCTCCCGCGGAAGCGATGAACGACATCCGCGTGACGGGCGGTGTCGGCAATACGCTGGCGACCGTCAGGGAAGGCTTTTCCGCCACCGTTGAAAAAGCGAAGCTTTCCAAAATCGAGGTCCGCGTGGATATTCCCGAAAAATTGGAAGCGCCGATCGCAAAGGGGCAGAAGGTCGGAACGGTTACGTATCTGGAGGGCGGAAAGGAGATCGGAACGGCGGATATCCTCGCCGCGCATTCCGTGGAAAAGATCACGTTCTCTACGCTCTTTCCGAGACTGCTGGAATGGTTTCTGATGGGAGAAAGAGCGGAAATATAAGAATCATTTTCTAAAAAATAAAAATGTGCTGAATTCATTGTTCTTTGATTCAGCACATTTTTGTTTTTGTCTTGATTCTTTGTTGTTGCGTTTCCAATTTAGTGTAATATGCCAAATTGGGATATAATTATTATACCATAATGGTATAATAATGTCAAGAGATTGTGAAATAAAGACCAAAAAGGGGAAGAAAAATGGAATTTCGGCTCAAGGAATTGAGAAAACAAAATAAAATATCCCAATTAAAGATGGCTCTTGATTTGAATATGAATCAAAATACGATTTCCAGATACGAAAATATGGAGCGTGAAGCAGACTATGCTACTTTAATTCGGTTGGCAGATTACTTTGATGTTTCTCTCGACTACCTGCTTGGCAGAACAAACGATAAGGCTATCAAATAGAGACTTTTTATATACATGGTAAAACATGGCGTATAAGAGGTCTCTTTTTTGTATATGAAATGATTTTTAATGAAAGTTCAAAAAAACATTGACAAAATTATACCGAAATGGTATAATAAAAACATCCCAAATTGGTATATTTTAAAAATAAAGGATGAAGGAGTTTTTATGGCTGTAGAAATCAAATGTATTCATACTGATCATGATCAGGTCGATTCCACCGTGGAGGTATATCAATGGTTTGGTTGGCAATTAAAAAGCAGTCAGTTTGGATATGGAGCGCAACTTGTTTTTGAACGGGATAAAAATATATCTCATTATACGGATCTTGTTGCCTTGGAAAATGAATTTTTCAATCTGATTGCCTCACATTCTCAAGAGCCTCCCTATATGCCGCCCCATGTAAAGACAATGGAAGATTGGGCGAGATATTTTGAACCGGATTTGCGTACAGATGAAGAGAAACGGAAAATACATATTGGCTATGGGATTGCGATGGGCGTTTGTATCACAGCAGGCTGGGTAGTGGTAGGCGCTCTGCAATATGGTGATTTGATTGACTTTGAGATTATGGAAGGTTTGTTGTCTGGAGGAACGGTAGGAATCTCTGCTTTGATCGGAAGCTTATGGTATCATGCCCTTAAGCGAAAAAGAATGGCGGTATTGAAAAAAGCTTTGATATCGGAGCAATCCGAATATCGTAGACGCTTACAGGCGAAATATGATGCAACAATAAAAAAAATTCAAAATTACGAACAATGTAAACAAAGAATAGAAGAAATTCGTGATATTGCATATTCTTTTCTAAACAATTAAAAAATTTATAGAATTTTATTTAAAGGAGATTTTTATATGGCAAAATTAAGAACTAACAGAAGCGCGTTTATGTATTGGTTGGCAGTGGGTGTTACTCTTACGCTTTGGCATGCAATCGGTTCCCGTGCTTTGGCAAACGATATCAATACGATTATGACACGTTATGACGGAAAGACGACAAAGCCCGAAAGTATTTTTATGTTCGGCTCGAAATATTCGGTTTTTTCCCCTCTTACAATGAATCGCATTAACGTTGAATTGGAAAGACGCGGCATCGATTTCAAAATTGGAAATTCTTTTATCGGATGTTTCCAGATTTTTAAAGCTCTGAATCTTCTTTCTGAAGATTATAATCGTAAAGGCTGTTGATTTTTATAAAGCGGTGATTGCAGATGTCCTCGACAGATTGCAGGATTTGTCGGGGACTTTTTATATATAGCGTCCTGTTGAATCCTGTTTTCTGTTTTTGATCCCTCTCTGGAAATATGGTTTTGGATTGCTTTCCGTTATATTCTTTTTGTTTATTAAATAAGGTAAAAATAAAAGTCCGAGGATTTGTCGGACTTTTATTTTTTGGAGACCATGAAGGATCCGATCAACAGGGCAACAACATTTACTTTTTGATAAGATAAACGGAAATTTACGCGATCAATCTCATCAAAAAGCAAAGATTCCCTAAGCCTCCCTTGTGTAAAGGGAGGGGGACCACGGAGTGGTGGAAGGATTGTTTTTAGCAAAATTTATGGAAAACAATCCCTCAGTCACCTTCGGTGACAGCTCCCTTTACACAAGGGAGCCTTTCAGAATCATTCGTTTAAATAACCGTAAACAATCATTTATCGTTCCAACTCACAAAAAAGTAAATGCCGTTGCCCCGTTCCGATCAAAAAAAATTCCTTGCATCTGCAAAAAATCCGTGGTATAATATATAAATACAGATTTGATTTTCAAGGAAAAGAGAAAAGATTATGGAATATAAAAATCGAAATCCCCGCGCCGCGATCTATACGCTCGGTTGCCGTGTCAATCAGTACGAATCCGATGCGGTGGAGGAGGAATTGAAAAGCCTCGGCTTTGAGGTTCTTTCCTTTACGGACGTTTGCGACGTATATATTATCAATACCTGCGCGGTCACGGCGGAATCCGAACGGAAATCCCGCCAGATCATTCGCCGCGCGGCGGCGGCAAATCCCGATGCCTTTATTCTCGTGATGGGCTGTTTTTCGCAGATCAAGGCAAAGGAGGCCGCTTCGATCCCCGGCGTGGATTACGTTTGCGGAAACCGCAATAAGCTTTCCGTTTCGGAATTCGCGGCAAAGCTTGTTCGTTCGGGCAAAAAAGAAAAGAACGCAGATTGCAAAATCCTGGACGTGGAAACGGCGGCGCTGGAAACGATGACCGTGAATAAGGCGTACCGCGACCGCTGCTATATCAAAATCGAGGACGGCTGTGACAATCACTGCACCTACTGTATCATCAAAAAGGCGAGAGGAAACGTCGTTTCCCGTGCGCCCGAGGACGTGCTGGCGGAGGTTGCCGCGATCGCAAGGGACGGCTGCCGCGAGGTCGTGCTGACGGGCATCGAAGCCGCTTCCTACGGCAAGGATCTCGGTGGATATCCCTTGTCCCGCCTGATGGCGCAGGCAACGAAGATCGAAGGCATCGAGCGCGTCCGCGCCGGCTCTCTGGAGCCCTCCGTCATGACGGAGGCCTTCTGCAAGGAGCTTGCCGATACCGAGGGCATCATGCCGAGCTTCCATCTTTCCTTGCAGAGCGGAAGCAACCGCATTCTGGCGGCGATGAAACGGAAATACAACCGCGAGCAGGTCCTGCGCCACGTGGAATATATGAAATCCGTCATGCCGAACGTCACGTTTACCTGCGATATCATCGTCGGCTTCCCGGGCGAGACCGAGGAGGATTTCCTTCAGACGGTGGACATCGCCGAAAGGATCGATTTTCTGCATATGCACATCTTCCCATTTTCGCCCAGAGCGGGAACGCCCGCGGCGCAGATGAAGGACCAGCTTCCCGAATCGGTCAAAAGGGAGCGCGCGCACCGTTTGGGCGAGATCGGCAGGGCGCTTGCCGAAAAGAGATACCGCCGCTCGGTCGGGGAAGAGAGAAGCGTGCTTTTTGAATCCCGTATGGGAGAATATTTCTACGGACACGCGGAGGATATGCTGGAGGTCGTTCTGAAAACGGACGAGGACCTTCAGGGCGAGGTGCTTCGCGTCAGGATCGTTGACTACGACGGCAAGCACGCCGTCGCGGAAGAAATCAGGTAGGGGGATCACAGCTATGGAAAAATTAACGGTCGGCGCCAACGACGCCGGACAAAGACTCGATAAATTCTTAACGAAAACCTTTCGCAATCTCCCCAAATCCATGATGTATAAGTTTATCCGCACGAAAAAGATCAAGGTCAACCGCAAGCGCGCGGAGATCGGACAGATGCTGGCGGAGAACGACACCGTGGAGCTTTTTCTGCCTCCCGAATTTTTAGAGAGGGAGCAATCGGATTCTCTTTTCAAAAACATCAGACCGTCCTTCGGCGTGGTGTATGAGGATGAAAATCTTTTGATCTGTAACAAGCCCGTCGGTATGCTTTCGCACGCAGACAAGGAGGGCGAAAAAAATACGCTGATCGAGCACGTCAAGGCGTATCTCTGGCAGAAGGGAGAATATTCTCCCGAGGACGAGCAATCCTTCGCGCCTGCGCTCTGCAACCGTATAGACCGCAATACCTGCGGACTCGTTCTGGCGGCAAAGAATGCGGAAACCCTCCGCGTGATGAACGAGAAGATCAAAAAGCGCGCGATCTCCAAATTCTACCTTTGCCGCGTGCACGGCGTTCCCAAGCAGAAGGAAGCCACGCTGACGGGGTATCTGAAAAAGGATGCCGACGCCAATAAGGTGGAAATTTTTCAGACCGTCCCCAAAAACGCGAGATATGCCGACGATTACAAAAGGATCGTTACCAAATACCGCGTGCTTGCCGCCGTGGGGGACGAAGCGATCCTGGAGGTCGAGCTCGTGACGGGACGTACGCATCAGATCCGCGCGCATATGGCGAGCATCGGACACCCTCTGCTCGGCGACGGCAAATACGCGGAAAACAGCGCCGACCGCAAATCGGGCGTATTCCGTCAGGCGCTCTGCTCCTATAAGCTTCGCTTTGAGCAGGACGAGCCCTCCGTCCTCGATTATCTGGAAGGAAAAACCTTCGCGCTGGATATGGATAAGATCCCCTTTTGCAAGGGCTTGAACGGCTGACCGTACGGAGGTGAAACGATGATCATCACGGCGCTTCTGGAAAATACTTCAAATCGCGCGGATATGCAAACGGAGCACGGCTTGTCGCTCTATATCGAAACGGGGACGCATAAGATCCTGTTTGACATGGGACAGACGGATATGTTTGCCGAAAACGCCGAAGTTCTCGGTATTGATCTTTCGCGGGTGGACCTTGCGATCCTCTCGCACGGGCATTACGATCACGGCGGCGGATTGCGGAAATTTCTGGAGATCAACGACCGCGCGCCCGTCTACGTGAGCCCCTTCGCTTTTCTTCCCCATTATAACGGCGCGGAAAAGTATATCGGATTGGATCCCGCGCTTGCGGACCATCCGCGGATCGTTCTGACCGCCGATACGCAGAAGATCGACGGCTCCCTCTGTCTGGATTCCTGCAACGGACGGAAAAGGACGCATCCCTTGGCGCATTTCGGCTTGACCGAAAAAAAGAACGGCGCGCTGATTCCCGACGATTTTCGCCACGAGCAATATCTTCTGATCGAAGAGGGCGGAAAACGCATTCTGATCAGCGGATGCTCCCACAAAGGCATTTTCGATATTGCGGAGTGGTTTTCTCCCGATATTCTGGTTGGCGGCTTCCATTTTTCCAAAATACCGCCCGGCGCGGAATTGGAGAAGATGGCGAAAGCGCTCGCGCAGTACCCGACGGAATTTTATACCTGCCACTGTACCGGCGCGGCGCAATCGGAATTCATGCGTCGGTATATGCCGAATCTGCACGGCCTCTCGTGCGGACAACGCATCATTTTATAACATTACAATATGCCGTCGGATGACGGCGGATAAGGAGATTCCTATGAAAATTGCAGTTACTTATGAAAACGAACAGATCTTCCAGCACTTCGGTCGCACGGAAGCGTTCAAGGTTTACGAGATCGAAGGCGGTAAAATCGTTTCCTCTGCCGTTGTCGGCACGAACGGACAGGGTCACGGCGCGCTTGCGGCGGTGCTCTGCGACCTCGGCGCGGATGCCCTGATTTGCGGCGGCATCGGCGGCGGTGCGCAGATGGCGCTCGCACAGGCAGGCATTGCGCTGTTCGGCGGTGTCGTCGGCTCTTGCGACGCGGCGGTCGAGGCGTTGCTCGCGGGCAATCTCGGCTACAATCCCGACGTTAAATGCGACCATCACGGCCACGGTGAAAGCGATCATGCCTGCGGAAGCCACGGCTGCGGAAGCCACGGTTGCGGCGAGCATTCCTGCCACTGAAACCGGAGAATTTTTGGAAAGCGGAAAATATGCCGATTTGTTCCAATCCAAAGAAGGCGTTTGGCGTCGGCTTCGTCGACGGCAACATAGAAATTTTACACAGTCAATGAAAATACCCCCGACAGATCTGCATTGCAAATCTGTCGGGGGTTCCTGTTTGGTGAGCTTCCCGTTGGTGTTACCCGCTTTTTATTGATGCTGCTCGTTCAGATAATCCAGAATCTGATCCGCTGTTTCTTTCATTCCCTTTTTGTCGGGATGACCGGACTGCTTGGATACGGTGCCGAGCTCGATGATCTCCACGTCCAGATGGGCGAAAATCTCGCGGAGCGAGTTTTTCATATCTTCATCCAGATATTCCTCCAGAATAAAGAGGATTCTCGCCTCGGGCAAAACCTCCTTGGCGGCGGTGAAGAGCATGATGAAAGCGGGATAAACGCAGTAGGCATCGTCTGCGGTCAGGTTCTCGTATCGTACCTCCCCGCGCGGGGAGCTCGCCCAGAAATCGTTCAAGCCTCCGTATACGATCAGCGTGTCGATTTCGGTATTTTCAAAATATCCCTGCGCGCGCAAAGCTTGAAAGCGTCCGAGAAACGACGTTTCTGCCGCATCAGAGCCGGAATATCCGGTATGGCAGACGGTGGAGCCGGAATAACTGCAATTCAGGGCAAGCGAGGAATCGGTTCTGCGCAGAACCTGCCCCCACCAGGTATATTGTGGACGTGTGACCCCAACGGCCTTTGATTTTTTGGAATAGTAAAAGGGATATTCCTCGGGAATGCTCCCCTGAAACGTCGAATAGCTGTCACCCAGGATCATGACGTTTCCGAGAGATACGGCGGATTTCTTCTGCCCGCAGGACAGGAGCAAAAGGGGACACAGCAAAAAACAGAGAACCGCAAGCAGCCTTCGTTTCATATGAAAATATCCTCCAATACCAGCACGTTGATTCTGCCGCAGGCTTCCACGCCGCCGTTGACGGCGATCACGCCGTTTCCTTCATAAATGCCGTGGTCGGAAAGATCCCAATCCGGCGCGAAGGCATATGCCAGCCGCGTGGGAATATGACCGCAGACGATCGTTTTTTCGGGGAGGTCGGTATTTTCTCCGTAGCATTCGTTCCAGCCGACCGTTCGCGCGCGGTGCCAATCCTCCGCGTCCGCCGTTCGGAAATCTCCCTCTGAGGGAATCCAGCCGTGAACGAAAAGATATTTCTCCGTTTCAAAGCAGTTTTTCATGCCCCGGATCAAGGTCTTGAGCGCGTCGGAAAGGTCGGGGGCTTGCGATAATGCTTCCTCCCGATCTCCGAGGATCAGGATTTTCCGTTCCAATCCCGCAACGAAGCTACAAAGCGCCTCGTTGTCGTTCTGCGGATCAAAGAGGTCTCCGCAGCAGATAAAGACGTGAGAAGCATCGTTGCGATCAAATCCCGCTTCGCCGAGCGCCTCCCGGAGAGGCGGAAGATAGCCGTGAACGTCGGAAACGACGAATAATTTTTTGGTTTCGGACATGAGCGCCTCCTTGTGTTGCAACGTCCTCAGCTTCAGCTTGACGGCGTTGCAGTGATATATTTCGGTGTTCAGGAAAAAACGTATGATCACGCGAGTTCGATGGGAAAAGTATCTCTTTTTTGCGGGCGAACATACAGCCAAATTGGCTGTGCGCCCCTACTATGTTGTCCCACTTAAAAGTTGACATTCCGTTTTTAGAGCATAGACAGACTTTCAAACAAGAATTTATCGTTCCCAATTTTCATCGAACTTACGTTATGATATTTTTCAGAAGCTTAACGCCGTTGCTTTATATTTGCAAGCGGAATACGCGGACGGTATTTTCATAGACGGCGTGCTCGACCGTTTCGTATGCCTCCCCGCGGAGCTCCGCGATTTTCCGTATGACGGCGGGCAAGATCAGCGAGGAATTGCGCAGCTTTTCATATTGCTTTTTGCTGTCGCAGGACACGTCTTCCCGCTCGGGCAGAACGTACGGCGCGTCCGTTTCCGCCAGAAGCGCGCAGAGGGGAACGCGCTTGACCGTTTCGCAAAGATCGTTTGCCTGCTCGTCGCGGCATAAGAGCTTGGCGCCGATGCCGAGCGCAAAGCCGAGCGAAATATACGCCTCTGCCGTAGCGGGATCGCCAGAAAAGCAATGCACCACGCCGCCGTGCAGGCGTGAGCGGTATCGCTTGAGGATGGGGAGCGCGTAACGGTCCGCTTTTCGGATATGGAGAACCAGAGGCAATTGCAGACGGTCCGCCAGGCGGAGATGATGGACAAACCAGAGGTACTGCCGCAATCGGCGCTGTTTTTCGCGGGAATGGTGAAAATCCAGCCCCGTTTCTCCGATGGCAACGGGCGAGCAGGCTTCCGCGTAAGCGCTGACCTTTGTTCGGTTTTTCCACGGCGTATCGATGCATCTCGTGGGATGTACGCCGACGGCTTGCCATATGCGGATCGGGGTTTCAGAGGAGAGGGAAAGCTGATTTTCGATTTGATCAAAGCCGATCGAGGGCTCAATCGTACCGATGATCCCCTTGTTATACATTTGCGCAAACAGCGCTTCACGGTCGGCGCGTTCGATCGTATAGCTTCCGTTTTGGTCGTTCAGATAAGGAAATTCGCCCTCAAAGCGTTTGTGCGCGTAATGCGCGTGGGAGTCAATGATCATGGAAAACACTCCTTTATAATTGGCTGAGGATCGCTCGGGAAAGCGTTTTCATGCCGGATTCGTTGGGGTGGAAGCCGTCGACGGTGTCGTACAGCTCGGCATATTGATACAGGTCGATCAGACGCGCGCCCGCCTTTTTTGCGCATATGCGGATGGCTTCGCAGTATTTTTCTATATGAACGCCCCCGTAACGGTACGGAAAACGAAAATCGGGGTATTCGGACCACGTGCTGACGGGCAGCGTCATACACCAGATCTCCGCGGAAGGGTAATTCCGCTTCAATTGATCCAGCATTTTGGCGTAGGCGGAGAGGAAGTGATACGGACTGTCCGGATCATCCTCGGAAGAGATGGGCGTGCCTCTGCCCCAATCGTTCGTGCCCATAAAGACCATGATGACGTCGGGAGCAACTCTGTATTTGCCGAGATTGGAGGTGCGTTGCTGACTGCAACCGTAGGACGGGAAACGATATTGCGGATTGTCGCACACCGTGCTTCCCGAAAAGGAATCGTTGACCATCAGCTTGCCGCCGAGAGCATCGATGACCTGCCCCCACCACGTGTCGGCGGGAATGAAAACGCCGGTTTCCAAACAATTTTCATGGGTGTAATAGGAAGCGTGTTCGGGTACGCTGTGCCGTTCCAACGTGCTGATGGAATCTCCGAGAATGGAGAAATACTTATTTTTGTAACTTGTGTTATTCATGGCTCATCCTCCTGTAAAAAACGGATCATCCCGCGCAGGGCGCGGGATGATGATAAACGGATTATTTTCTGGAATATCCGAATTCATTTTTATCGTCTCCCGATTTGGTTTCTACCTTCGGCAAATCGAGAACGTCCTTGGGCTCGCGCAGGATCCAGCGGCCGCGTGTGAAATCGGGGATCGCCTGCGGCATACCGCCGTGCGCGATGGATTGCTCGGAGAGAGGCGTGATTGCCATCCAAGCCGCCATATCGTAAACGTCGACGGGCATTTCTTCTCCGCGCAGGATCGCCCGGAAAAAGGCTTTCAGCTCCAGATAGTCCATGCCGCCGTGACCGAGCGCTTTTTCCTCCGGTGTAATATTACGCCATTCGTCGGGCAAATATTCGGTATACTGCTCCGCGCAGTTCAGATATTTTTCCACGGTTCTTTCCGGATGGAAAAATTCATGCATATATTGATCCGATTCCAGCATGACCATATTGGTATCCTGATTACAGAATCCCTTGGTTCCGCGGACGGTGAATTCTCTGGAATAGGTACGGGGAAGCGTCGTGTCCAGACGGAGCGTGATGACCTCTCCCCCCGCGCACGTGATATTGGTGACGACGATGTCGCCCTGCGCGAAAACGGTGTCCTTCAGCGAGGGATCGGGGTTTTTGTCACTTTGCGCGAACGCCTCCAGACCCACGCCCCCCTTGGTTGCGACGGAGGTCAGCGAGAGCATTTTGTTTCCGCGGTTGATATTCAGAATTTTGGCGATGGGACCCAGCTCGTGCGTGGGATAATTTTCGCAGTTCCGATGGATATAATTTTTCAAGCGGTAATGGCGGTTGACGTATCCGCCGAGGATCTCGCCGCGCAGCTCGTGCGCGTACGCGCCCTGACAGTACAGCACCTTACCGAGCCTTCCCGCGCGAACGAGCGAGGTGCAAAGCAATTCGAAGCGGTCGAAGCAGCAATTTTCCAGCATCATGATCGGCGTTCCCGTTTCCTCGTAGGCGCGGACGAGCTGCCAGCAGTCCTCCACGTCGTACGCGCCGCCGACCTCCACGGCGGTATATTTTCCCGCTTTCATGGCATCCACCGCCATGCGGGTATGCATATCCCATGAGGAGGCGATGATCACGGCATCCACGTTGGGATCAAGAAGAAGATCCTTATAATTCGGATATAAAACGGGTTTGGTGCCGCGTTTTTCCATGACGTCTGCCTGCGCCTTTTCCATGCGGTCCCCGTAAACGTCGCACAGGGCAACGATATTGCATTCGTCACATACGAGAGCGGTGCGCGTCAGTCCCAGACCTCTCGGACCCAGACCGATGATGCCGACGTTGATTGTTTTCATTGGGATTCCAACCTTTCTTATCGTTCTGATTTTCAGTCCTGATGGAATCATCAAGGCTCGGGTTTATTATATCACAACCCCAATGGCATTGCAAGAGCCTCTGCGGTTTTTGTCAGGGCAACGGCATTTACTTTTTATAAGAATCCATGATAAATTCTTGTTTAGTGGGTTCTCTCTCCCTCCGTCAACCATGCGGTTGACACCTCCTACATTATGCTTCGCATAATGTGCAGAGGGAGGCAATGTGTTCTTGTTTCCATCAAATACAAAACCATTGCGAAAATCTTC
>JAFQOX010000146.1 GCA_017412045.1 Clostridia bacterium | reverse complement strand
ATTCTTGAATCACGCACTCTCCCTCAGTCTTTTGCTTCGCAAAATCCAGCTCCTACATTATGCTTCGCATAATGTGCAGAGGGAGCCTTCCCTGCTTTGTGCAACTTTTTATTTTTGAATTTTCTACATGGCTTTTTCGACGGTCTGAGGCGGCAGGGATATTTTCCTGCCGCCTTTTTTGGGTCTTCAAATAATGCTTTGCAATCTGAAATTGCAAAACAGTCGGTAAACCACAACTATAAAAATCGCTATGAAAAACCCGCAGGTGACGCCTTTGGGACAAGGATTAAAAGTTATAGTACGGGTATTTCCGATATTCCTCCGGCACGTCCCCGTCATCGGAAGCCTCGAAGGTCTTGAGCTTTTTCGACGGCTTATCGGGATACAGCACCGTGTTCAGATATTCGATAAAATCTTCCTCGGTATAGCAAGCCACATACTGTTCACCGCAGAGCGTCAAGAACCTTCCGCTTTTTTCGCCGTGCCACACGTATTCCGACGCAAATTCGTTTGCAACGGTGGCGAGATGATCCGCGACCTCGGCAGGCACCAAATAGAGCGACGGATCTCCGTCTGCGCTCAAAACGACCTCTTTCATTTCACGGGTGTCGTCGGTCTGCTCGTAGAACATGATGTTATTGTGATATATCTCAATGGTACATTCGCCCATCGTGCCGCCCTTGTGGAAATATCCCGTATAGAGCGCCCGGTCCCAACCGTAGTATTCGTCCGTAATGGAGAAGCCTGCATTATGGAATTCTGCTATGAAGTCTTTGAGATACATTTTCTTGAAGGTCTTGCCCTCGTAAGTGCCGAGATTGCCATAGTAACCTTCGCACACGGTAGCATAACAATAATCCCAATTCACATCGAGAAATTCGAGGTATCCGTCCACCTGATCGAAGTTCGGCGCGGTTCTCAGCATACCCGATTGCGTTCTCATAATAAGATTGTCGCCGTTGATCTCAAATCCGATCACGTTCATATCGTGAAGGCTGTACGGTATTTCGGGGTTATAAAATCTTGTTATCTTCACGGGATCACCTCGCTATTCTTCGTAGATCTTATTTCCAATGATCTGCTTCTGCTCGGCGGTAAGCTCCCAATCGACGGATATTTCAAGGATATACTTATCGTAGCAGATGAGGAAGGCATGATCCGATTCTCCGTTTCGGTAGAGTTCCCACGCCTTGCTTGCGCCCCAAGACGTTGCATCCGTTTCTTTGTACTCGTAGGTGGAATTCCATCCCTTCCATTCATCGTAATGATGGTAAAGCGTATCCACGACAAAATCGTATAGGAACGGCATTTTTACCTCGGTGACGGTGTACTGCATCGTGGGAGAGTGCTCGTCGGTGTTCGGATGTTGCGAGGAACGGTGCTGACCGAGAAGGATCGAATCGTCCTTGCCGTGTGTTTTGAGATAATCGCTGTCGTCAACGTCAAGAAGCTCACCAATCGTAAACGGAAGATTCTTTGAGTTATGTTCAAACGCGCCGTTCTGAATACCCAATATGGTTACAGCCGTTAACGCGCCCGTCAATACAAAGGCAAGTGTGAAGCTCGCCGCAAAGGTCAACGCCTTGTTCGTACCTGCCTTAACCTTCTTCTTTTTGAGGAATGATTTTACACCGTTGACAAGCGGGAAGCCTGCAAGGAGGATCAAGAGATATGCCGTCATATAGAACTGCAAGCCCGAATCGGCAAGGGAGATCAGATACAGAACGATGGACATAAGCATAAACACCACGATTGCAAAGCCGAGCCTTCTGTGTCCGCGCGTTTCAAGGAACACGCCTTGCTCTGCCAATTTTTTCGCTTTCCGACGCCACGTGAAATACGTGATCAGCTCGGTCAGGGAATAGGCGAGAGCGAGAATACTCCACATTCCCGTGAACAGTCTCGATGCGCTCGACAGAAGAAGTATCGGATCGCCGAGCATCGTGCTGACAAAGCCCGCACCCATAATAAATCCGAGAAACAGCATTAAAAAATAGGACACAAGCACGGTTTTCTTGACGGAGCGTTGGATGTTTTCAATTTCAAGCATTGGATCGGTTTCAATCGGCACGGGATTTTCGTTCTCGTTATAGAACACCTGCATCTGTACCGTCTGCGTAGCGAGCTTCCATCCCGAATGCTCACAGAAGTCATTGAACGCCTGCTGCTGTTCGGTAGGTTCGGGTTCAAAGTCGGTTATGGTGGCATAGTAGGATACCGAGAAGTGTATCTTCTTCGGCTCTATGCGGCGGTACGTCCAATGAAAAGCGGACATCTTTTCAAGAAGCCAACCCTCCGAAGCCATCCGTTCCAGATGCTTTTCAATTCCCGTCCTGTCGTAAAAGGTAAAAAACTCCACTTTCCTTTTGATATCTTTCATTGGGGATCCTCCTTTCCCATAAGACGCTGATAGTCAGAAACAAGACTGTTCAAGCGTTTGTATTCGTTGTCAAGCCGTTCGCGTCCTTTGTCGGTGAGGATATAACATCTGCGCCTGCCCTCCGCTTTTGTTTCCTTTATCATATCTGCATCAAGAAACTGTTCAAGAAGGTTATACAGCGTTCCCGAACCGACCTTCACTCTGCCGTCCGTCATCTGCGGTACTTTATCCATAATGTCCATTCCGTAGCATTCGGAGGAAAGACAAAGAAGGATATAGTACATCTGCTCTGTCAAGGTCTGAAATTTTGCTCTTGGCATAGTATGATCACCTCCATTGTCGAATATCGACATTCTGTACTTATATTATAATATCGAATATCGACAATGTCAAGGGGTTTGCATAAAAATTTACAAACACAAGCGTAATCGGCGAAATTCCAAGCGAAAGATACGATTTTTCTTACGTGAGCTTTGCTCCGGGTGTTGCAAAATCCTTACTTTCCTGCTATAATTGAAATATCTTTATCAATACAGAAGAAAAGGAATTTTCAATATGCAGGAAATCATGAATAAAGCCGGCTTTATCTGCGATATGGACGGCGTGATCTACCACGGAAGCCGTATTCTGGACGGCGTGAAGGAATTCGTCAATTGGATGATCGAAAACGACAAGAAATTCGTATTTCTGACGAACAGCCCCGAGCGCACGCCGCACGAGCTGAGCATGAAGCTGGCGCGCATGGGTCTGAGCGTCGGCGCAGAGCATTTCTACACGAGCGCTATGGCGACGGCGGAATTTCTCTACAGCCAGGCGCCCGGATGCACCGCGTACGTGATCGGCGAAGCCGCGCTCGCAAAAGCGATGTACGATATGGGCATTTATATGAACGACGTCAATCCCGATTACGTCGTGCTCGGAGAAACGAGAACCTATTGCTTTGAAAAGATCGAAAAAGCCATCGAGCTCGTCAACAAGGGCGCAAAGCTGATCGGCGCCAACCCCGATACCGTTGGCGTGACCGAAAGGGGTATCATGCCCGCGACGGGCTCGCTCATTGCCCCCATCGAGATCGCAACGGGCAAAAAGGCGTATTTCGTCGGCAAGCCCAATCCGCTCATGCTCCGCCGCGGGCTCAAAAAGATCGACTGCCGCAGCTCGGAGATCGTCTTTATCGGAGATCGCATGGATACGGATATCATCGCGGGCATCGAGTCCAACGTGGATACGATCCTCGTTCTCAGCGGCGTTACCTCCAGAGAGGACGTGGACAAATTCCCCTACCGCCCCAAATACATTCTGAACGGCGTGGGCGATATTATCAAAGATTAAATCACCAATACCCAAAACCGCCCCTGCGCTTCCTTTCGGAATCGCAGGGGCGGTTTGATTTTCGTTCGTGGGAGCCGCTTACATCAGACCCTGAAGGGTTTCCATGACGTAGTTACCGAACGCTTCGCAGGTAGCGCCGGTATCTCTGCCCGTGATGACGAGCTTCTTTTCCTCAAAGGAGCAGATATCAAGCGCGCGCTCGAGCTTATCTGCGCGGTCCTGGAGACCGATGTGAGAGAGCAGCATGACGCAGGCGCGGAGCATGGAGCAGGGATCGGCGTACTGACCTCTGCCGTCCTTGATCATACGGGGCGCAGAGCCGTGAATGGCTTCGAACATCGCGTATTTCTTACCGATATTCGCGCAGCCTGCCGTGCCGACGCCGCCCTGGAATTCTGCGGCTTCATCGGAGATGATATCGCCGTAGAGATTGGGAAGGAGCAGAACCTGGAAGTCGCGGCGGCGCTTCTGGTCCACGAGCTTTGCGGTCATGATGTCCGCGTACCATTCGTCGGTCGTGATTTCGGGATAGAGGTCGGCAACCTTGTGGCAGTCCTCAAGGAAATTGCCGTCCGTGGTCTTGATGACGTTTGCCTTCGTAACGAGGGAAACGCGGGTGAAGCCGTTCTTCTTCGCGTAATCGTAAGCGAGTCTTGCGATACGGTCGGAGCCCTGCTTGGTGGTGATGGTGAAGTCAACCGCGAGATCCTCGGTTACGTTGAAGCCGCTGGAGCCGACCGCATAACCACCCTCGGTATTTTCACGGAAGATCGTCCAGTTGATGCCCTCCTCGGGAACCTTGACGGGACGAATATTGGCAAAGAGGTCAAGCGCCTTGCGCATAGCGACGTTCGCGGATTCGATATTGGGCATACCGCTGCCCTTCTGGGGCGTGGTGGTCGGACCCTTAAGGATAATGTGGCAGGATTTGAGCGCTTCCATGACGTCGTCGGGAATCGCCTTGTTGTGCGCGATGCGGTTTTCGATGGTCAGTCCGTCGATGTTGACGAATTCGACCTTGCCCTCTTCCACGAGATCGGCAAGCATGAATTCAAGAACTCTTCTTGCTTCTGCGGAAATGATCGGGCCGATGCCGTCGCCGCCGCAAACGCCGATGCGGATGGTTTCCAGCGCCGCGTAATCCACGAAGTCGCCCTGCGCCTTCATATCCTCCACGCGGGTGAGCTGCTGACGGAGAATCGCCTTGAATTTCTTTGCGGCTTCCTCCAGGATGGCTTCCTCCTTGAGCTTGTCAATGCCCTTGTTCGTGCCTTCCTTTACCTTGTCGATGCCTTTGTTCAAGGATTTTTCCAGACTGTCCATGGCTTCCAGAAATCTGTCCTTATACGTTTTCGTTTCGTTGTTTTCCATTGTGATCGCTTCCTTTATCTATCTTATTTTTATCAGCCGTTGGCTCTCGTGTAATTGAGCAGACCGCCCGCGCCGAGAATGGCTCTCTGGCGTTCGGTCGCGTTCAGGCAGAGCGGGATCTCCGCGCCGTTTGTAAGATCCTTGAGAATCAGCTGATCCGCACCCGCAACGCTGTCGGCAAAGCCGACGATCGTAAGCGCGTCGCCCTCGGCAAGCTTATCGTAATCCGCGGGATTTTCAAAGGTCAGCGGAACGATACCGAAATTGATGAGGTTTGCGACGTGAATTCTCGCAAAGCTCTTGGCGACGACCGCCTTGATACCGAGGTAGAGCGGAACGAGCGCCGCGTGCTCACGGGAGGAGCCCTGACCGTAGTTCACGCCGCCGACGATGATACCGCCGTTCTTTGCCTTTGCGCGTTCGGGGAAATCCTTGTCACAGACCGTGAAGCAGAATTCGGAAAGCTTCGGTACGTTGGAGCGGTAGGGAAGAATCTTCGTGCCCGCAGGCATAATATGGTCGGTCGTGATGTTATCGCCGACCTTGAGGATGAGCTCGCAGGAGAGATCTTCTGCAGGCGCCTTGCCGACGGGGATCGGCTTGATATTGGGCCCGCGTTCTACGGTAATTTCTTTTGCTTCGTCGGCATCCGCAGGCATTTCGATCAGATTGTCGTTGACGACGAAATGCGCGGGGACCTGAATTTCGGGCGCTTTGCCGAGCGTGGTCGGATCGGTGAATACGCCCGTGATGGCGGAAGCCGCCGCGGTTTCGGGGGAAACCAGATACACCTCGGCATCCGCTGTACCGCTTCTCGCGAGGAAGTTACGGTTGAAGGTACGAAGGCTGACACCCGCAGATTTCGGGGAGAAGCCCATACCGATGCAGGGACCGCAAGCGCATTCGAGGATTCTCGCGCCTGCCGCGATCAGATCGGCGAGCGCGCCGCACTGCGCGAGCATGGTATATACCTGCTTGGAGCCGGGCGAGATGGAGAGGCTGACGTCGGGATGTACGGTCTTGCCCTTCAGCATAGCCGCTACGGTCAGCATATCGAGCATGGAGGAGTTCGTGCAGGAGCCAATGCAAACCTGGTTGATCTTCATGCCCTGAAGCGCGGAAACGGGCTTTACGTTATCGGGGCTGTGCGGACAAGCGGCAAGAGGCTTCAGCGCGCTGAGATCGACGGTATATTCTTCATCGTATACCGCGTCGTCATCGGGAGCGATCGGTGTGAAATCCGCCTCTCTTTCCTGCGCCGCAAGAAAGGCTCTCGTAATTTCGTCGGAGGGGAAAACGGAGGTCGTCGCACCAAGCTCCGCGCCCATATTGGTCACGGTTGCTCTCTGGGGAACGGAAAGGGAACGAACGCCCTCGCCGCCGTATTCCACGATCGCACCGACACCGCCCTTGACGCCGAGCAAACGGAGAACCTCGAGAATGATGTCCTTCGCGCCGACGTAATCGGGAAGCTTGCCCACGAGATTGATATGAATGATTCTGGGCATGGTAATGTAATACGTACCGCCGCCCATCGCAACGGCAACGTCGAGTCCGCCCGCACCCATACCGAGCATACCGATACCGCCCGCAGTGGGAGTATGGCTGTCGGAGCCGATCAGCGTCTTGCCGGGAACGGAAAAGCGTTCGAGATGAACCTGATGGCAGATGCCGTTGCCGGGACGGGAGAAGCGTACGCCGTGCTTTTTGGTGACCGTCTGAATATAACGGTGGTCATCGGCGTTTTCAAAGCCCGCTTGCAGGGTGTTGTGGTCAATATACGCAACGGAAAGCTCGGTCTTTACCCGCTCGATTCCCATTGCTTCCAGCTGGAGGTATGCCATCGTACCGGTGGCATCCTGTGTCAAGGTCTGATCAATACGAAGTCCGATCTCCGTACCGGGAATCATTTCTCCGGAAACGAGATGGCTTTTGATGATCTTCTGCGCGATCGTATATCCCATAATTCGGTAATCTCCTTTGATTTTCTTAATTTCCGGCAAGCACGAGGAGCATATTTTCCAATGCTCTTTCAATGTGCGCGCTTGTCAAAGCTTCCGCCTCTGCGGCGTTGCCCGTCAGAATGGCGTTCAAAATTTCTTTATGCTCCTCCAGCGTTTTCGAAAGTCTTCCGGGAACGCAGAGGGATTGTCTGCGGTAATCCTTGGTATTGCTGTGCAGATCGGAAAGGATCCGCTCGATCATACGGCTTCCGCTCGCTTCATAGATCATACGGTGGAATGCGGTATCCAGCTCCTTGATCCGTTCCGTATCCTGCTTCTGTATATAAAATTCGGAAAGCTCGACGGTTTCGGCAAGCTTTCGCTTTTGCTCGTCCGTGATCTTTTCAGCCGCCATCGCGGAAGCCAAGCCCTCGAGACGCATACGGATGCGGTAGATATCGACGAGATCCTCCCTCGTGATGCCGATCACGGCGGCGCCTCTGTTCGGCGTCATCGAAACCAGACCGTCCTCCGCAAGGCGCTGGAGCGCGCTGCGCACGGGAGTCCTGCTGACACCGAGCTTCTGCGTCAGCATATGCTCCGTCAGCCATTCTCCCTTTTTAAATTCCTCGGAGAGGATCGCTTCCCGTATTTCATTGTAAACCCGTGCTTCCAAGGAAGCCGAACCTTGACGAATCATCCGAAAGCACCTCTCATTTACCGAAACGGCCGGGAGCGAGTCTTTCGATGATTTCCACGAGCTCCTCGTCACCCATGAGCGTGGTTCTGCCGTCGGCGTACTGCGCGTCGATTTCCTTTTTCATTTCAACGACAAGAGAATCCTGCTTACCAACCATAAATTCGGGAGCAAGCTTATAGTGATTGTTGATCCAATACGCAATGCCCGCAAGACCGGAGGTGCCGGAAATGGAGACGGCGGCGGGGCGGTTCAGGATCTTTTCCGTATCGAAAATATTATAGATTTCGGCATCCTTCATCATACCGTCTGCGTGAATGCCTGCTCTGGTCACGTTGAAATTATCGCCGACGAAGGGTGTCATGGCGGGAATATCGTAATGCAATTCCTTCTTGAAATATTCCGCGATTTCGGTGATCACGGTCGGGTCCATGCCGTCGAAGGAGCCCGTGAGGGAGGCGTACTCGATGACCATCGCCTCGAGCGGTACGTTGCCCGTACGCTCGCCGATGCCGAGCAGAGAGCAGTTTACGCCGGAAGCGCCGTACAGCCACGCCGCGGTGGCATTGGCAACGCCCTTATAGAAATCGTTATGTCCGTGCCATTCCAGCATTTCGGAGGTAACGTCGGAATAGTGGTGCAGGCCGTATACGATACCGGGAACGCTTCGGGGAAGCGCGACGCCCGAGTAGGGAACGCCGTAGCCCATCGTATCGCACATACGGATCTTGACGGGAATACCCGTTTCGTTGGCAAGCTCGGTGAGCTCGTTGACGAAGGGAACCACGAAGCCGTAGAAGTCGGCGCGCGTGATGTCCTCCAGATGGCAACGGGGACGGATGCCCGCGTAGAACGCCTGCTTGACGACGGTCAGATAATGCTCCATCGCCTGCGCGCGGGTCATACCGAGCTTTTTGAAGATATGGTAGTCAGAGCAGCTGACGAGGATACCCGTTTCCTTGATACCGATGTCGTTCACAAGGGCGAAGTCTTCCTTTTTCGCGCGGATCCACGTGGTGATCTCGGGGAATTGATAGCCGAGCTCCATGCACTTTTCGACCGCTTCTCTGTCCTTTTTGGTATATACGAAAAATTCGCTCTGGCGGATCAGTCCGTTCGGACCGCCCAGACGGGCAAGCATTTTGTAGATATCGACGATCTGTTGTGCGGAATACGGCGCGCGGGACTGCTGACCGTCGCGGAAGGTGGTATCCGTGATCCAGATCTCACGGGGCATATTAAGGGGAACGCGGCGATGGTTGAAGGCGACCTTCGGAATCTCGTCGTAGGGATAAAGCTCTCTGTAGAGATTCGGCTTTTCTACGTCCTGGAGAGAATATTTATACTGTGATTGCTCAAGCAGATTGCTGGCAGGGTTTTTTTCGATCATGTTCTGATCACTCCTTTCTGAGCCTGAAGGGGTTCGTTATATATCAATCATTTGATTCAAAACGTCTTTTTCCAATTGCTGTTTTTTGTATTCTTGTATACAATCTTGCAGACACATACAATATTATATAGATATCCCGCCCGTTTGTCAAGAAAAATTTACTATTTTTACTATATTTTTTTCATTTGTGTATTTTCTTCGGTTTGAAAAAGATTTTTTTGAAAAAATACGGCGCCAAGCCGAAAAATGAAAAATACCCCTTGTAATTTTTACAAAAAAGGTTTAATATATATAAGATATCCGAAAAATTCAACCGAATTCTGAAAGGACTGCTTATGAAGAACAATAAAAATTGGAAGGATACGCTGTATACGTCGGCGTGCGGCGCATGGATCGGCGGCACGATGACCGTCCCCGGCGTTTCCGGCGGCTCCATGGCGATGATCCTCGGTATATACGACCGACTGATCGCCTCCGTCAACGGTATTTTTCAAAAAGGAAAATTCAAAGAAAGCTTGCTTTTTCTGACCAAATTCCTGCTCGGTGCCGTTCTCGGTCTGTTTCTGTTTTCCAAGCTGATCACGCTCGCGCTGACACACGCTTCCATTCCCACGCGCTATTTCTTTCTCGGCGCGGTAGCGGGAGGCGCGCCGATGATCTTCCGTGCGGCAAAGATCAAAAGGGTCGGCTTCCCCGTATTCGTCTATCCGATCGTCGGCATCGTCTCGGCACTTCTCATCAGCCTGATTCCCGAGGGGGTTTTTGAGATCAGCGGTTCGGGCGCGCTTGCCGTCATCGCCGGCATCGTGATCCAGCTTCTCGGCGGTATCGTCATCGCCGTCGCGCTCGTTCTGCCCGGCATCAGCGTTTCGCAAATGCTCCTCGTGCTCGGTGTTTATGAAAAATTAACCGCCGCGATCGACGCGCTGGACATTATGGCTCTGATCTCCTTCGCGCCGCTGGCAATCGGTACGGTCGGCGGAATCCTTCTGACGACCAATCTGATCGAACGCGCCATGAAAAAATATCCCACCGCAACCTATCTGATCGTGTTCGGCTTCATTCTCGGTTCTCTGCCCGAGCTCTTCCCCGCGCAGATGCTCAGCGGATGGAATTGGGTGCTTGCACCCCTCTTTGCGCTGATCGGCTTTTTCGCCATTCTCGCGCTTTCAAGAAAAGAAAACGGTTAAAAAAGCGGGCAACGCCCGCAGGAAGTTGCTCGCCTACCGCAGTTCAGCCTGTATTGAAACAATGAGAAACGGCGAGGACCATTTTGCGCAATTTCCTATGGTATAACAAAAAAACGAAATTCCGTTCGCGGAATTTCGTTTTTTCTTTATATATCTATATTATTAAAATAAATATATCAATAAATTGGAAATTTTTCCAATATTTTTGAAAAGCATATTGACAAACGGGCGATCGTATATTATAATATAATCAGAACTTTTGTTCGCGTCCGTTGAAAATAATCGCCCAATATAAACAAATGTACGAAAGGAGCTTTCTTATGGCACAAAAAGAACTGAAGGGAAAAAATTTTTTACACCGTCTTTTAAAAATACAGCTACAGATTGATGAAAAATACGATGAGCTCGCTTATTGGCAAAAGCAGAGCCGGCTTTGCAGTCACGATCCCGCGCTGGAGCATAGCATCCGAGAGCGCTCCGAGGAATTGCAGCGGCTGATTCTTGAGATGAACGAACGCAAGCTTTCCGCGACGAAGCTGATCGACGATCTCGGCGACCCCGTCGGACGCGCCATCCTTCGCAGACGCTACATCCTCTGCGACTCGTGGGCTAAAATCGCAGCAGCTTGCGGAAAAATGAGCGAACGCAACGCGCACTACATCCACGATCAGGCGCTTCTGGATTTTGAAGCCATCTATTGCGGCAATGAAGCCGCTCTTATTTAACGTAAAAAGCGAACGCTTGTTTTAGACGTTCGCTTTTTATTTTTCTTCTTCAACTTATGCGTATTATGTAAACTGTTCTATCGTGCGCACCTCTGACGTATCCACGTCCTCAAAAACGTAGACCGTATACAGCATATTTTCGTAGTCCTTGCCCTTTTTTCGTTTTTGTTCCACAAAGCGCATGGGCTTTCCGCTTGAGGAAAGCGGCCATTCTCCGCCCTGGATCCAGCGAGGGTATTTGGTGCCTTCGATATGAAACGCTTTTTTGATCAGATCCCTGATCTGTTTTTTTCTCTTCGTTTTGGGAAGAGATTCCGGCACTTGCGCGACGATCGCCTCTACGATTCCCGCTTCATCAATTTCAGGCCCTTCGATATATTCGGGACAAACCTCCATCATAAACGAAGCTTTGTTGCAAAGAGATTCGTCTTTTTGAATGGGATCGTCCGGATAAATTTCCGTCATCAGACGGTATAACCACGATTGTATATGGACGTAAGTCCACAGCCTGCTCTTCGTTTTGCAAGAAGCATAAACGGTCTTTACGTTATAGGGAACTTCCATGAGAGCGCGGTGCGTCCCTTCAAAAAACTCTTTTACAGACGTACACATATATTGCACGTAAGAAGCCTTGTACCGGCTCGGATTCCCCAACACGGTTTTGAAGCTGTCCAGCAAAAGATTCATATGATCGGTAAACGGCACGGTTTTTGCATCCAATTCGTACAGCAAATCCGAAAGCCGCTTCGCCTGCTCGGGATCGGTACGTTCGCACAGCTCCCGGTAAGCCGCATACAATGCATTTCTATCCGATTCCGGCAGATCCTTCAGAAAATAATCAATTTTCACTTCCACCGAATCCCTTACGGTCTTTCCATGAGGGATCACGCTTTGCAAGCGGTCCAATATCTGCGGATCGGATTCAAACCAAGCATAAAAAGCCTCAGGGGCGTATCTTCCTTCGATAAAATCAATGATTTTTTCTTTATAACCTTCCATCCATGTACCGCCTTTCCTATCCATATGCTGTTCCCCCAATTGATTCTATCCGATCATATTTTGGTGAGATGATCGATTCAGCTGAAATCGTACCGCTTTATTACGAGATCCGAATTGTCGGGAAAGGCATCGTCGCATTCCGTCATGGGATGCACGGTGACGCTCGTCAAGCTGTCGCAACCGAAGAAGGCTCCGTACTCTACGTCGGACACACGGTCCGGAATGATAACACTTGTAAGGCTTGTACAACCGGAAAATGCACCAATTCCGATCCTATCCATGCTTGCAGGCATTCGAACATCGACAAGATTGATACAATCCATAAAGGCTCGTTCTTTGATGATCCACACACCGTCGGGAAGTGTAATGCGTTTCAGGCTCGCGCAACGGGAGAAAGCATAACTTCCGATTTCCTTTAATCCATCCGGAAAGACGATGCTTGCGAGATTGGTTTGATTCTCAAACGCATGGCCACCGATCACTTTGACACCATCGGGGATCACAATATGCTCTGCATCTCCGTGGTACGCGTACAGCACCCCGTTTACGATCACAAATTCTTTCTCGGACTGCAAGTTATGGCAGCGCGCAAACGCATCGTCCTCAATATGCTGAACACCGTCCAAATTGATGAACGAAAGCCTCCGGCACCCTAAAAACGCTCTTTTATCAATTTTTGTCAAACTGCTTGGAAGCGTCACGTGCTCAAGGCTCGTGCAGCCCTCAAACATACCGTAGCCAATCCCGGTAACACCACTTTGAATCGTAACCTCCTTAAGCGCAGTGCATTCCTTAAACGCATTTCCGTTCATAGTAGTTACGCCGCCGGGAATCGTAATGCTTTCAAGGGATGTGCAGCCCTGAAACGCAGACTCGGCGATCCTTTGGAGTGTGCTTGGAAGTGAGACGTTTCGAAGATTTTTGCAATTGTAAAACGATCTGAAATGAATAACGGTCACCCCTTCGGGAACGACAACGCTTCGAATGGTCTCGCAGCTCTCAAACGCCTGGACCACACGAACGCCGTCGGGAATCACAATGTCCCCTCCGTTGCCAACGTATTGATGCAAATAACCATCCTCTATGATAAAATCGCTTGTATGTTCCATCGTATATTCCCCTATTCCTGTTTTTATCAAATCCGAAGAATGCCCGATCCGAGAGATCCTTACAGTACAAGCAGCAACCATTGCAAAAGCAGTATAGCATACTTCTGATTATACATGGTAATTGTATCACAAAAAGCAGTGATTGTAAAGAAAAAGACGGAAATTTCGTTTATTTATCGTAATTGACAACTTTGTCAATTTGTCAGAAGGCTATAAAAAAGATTTTTTCATCTTTTTTCGTTTAGGTTTGAACTGCCGTGTTTGTTATTTTAAATAAAATGCTTTTCGACCAAAAGGAGAAAAGCTACATCAGCACCTTTTCACTATTCACTATTACTTATTACTTCCGCCAAAAATCGACAAGGAATTAGTGAAAAGTGAAGAGTGAAAAAGTAAAATCGACAAGCTTCTGTCGAAACTTGTCGATTTTTGGCGGAGAAGGTGGGATTTGAACCCACGCGACGCTTTCACGTCCTACGAGATTTCGAGTCACGCCTCTTCGGCCACTTGAGTACTTCTCCATACTATAAGATTGAAATCTTCAATCATTATAGCAGAGATCAGCGGGTTTGTCAAGAGAAAAATAAAGTTTTTTCAAAAATCACGCTTCACGGCAATCCGCGATAAAATCCTCGGCAATTTCCCGCAAGTGTACCGCGCTCGCGTCGTTTCTGCAAAGCAGGTCGAAAAAGCTTTTCGCTTCGCCGAGGTCACGGGAAATATCGTAAACGAAATCCTCCTCGCACGCGCCTTCGGATTCCGTCGTCAGGAATACCGAAAATACGTCCGCCTCGCAGAAGCTGTCAAACGTCCTGACCAAACGAAAGCAATTCCGTACGTCTCCCTCTTTGCGTCTTTTGGTCAAAATAATGGAAGAAGCATAGGGTTCCATGATTTTCAAGTCCTTTCTCATCAGAATGATCGTATGATATTATTGTAGTCTATCCCATATGAAATTTCAAGAAATTTCGTCAGACCGCTTTCGACACGCTTCAACAAGGACAGCTTTTATTATCCTTTTTATGGATTTTTGAAGCAAAGAATTCTGTTTTCCGCGCTTTTTTTCGGAAGGTTTTCTTGAAAATATTGACAAGCCCCCGCATATCGTCTATAATAATATGTAATTTATTTATTTTTCAAGGGTATTCGGCGAAAAACGACGTTCTCGCTTTTTGCCTTTTTCTCATTACGGAGGTTAAAATTTTATGGATACGATTGCAAAAATGGTTCCCGAATATTTCGGAGCCAACGTATTTGACGATATGACCATGCGCGCGCGTCTTCCCAAGGAAACGTACAAAGCCATGCTTCGCACCATCAAGGACGGCAGAAGTCTGGATCTCACCGTTGCCAACGTCGTTGCCAACGCAATGAAGGATTGGGCAATTGAGCGCGGCGCAACACATTACACACACTGGTTCCAGCCGATGACGGGCATCACCGCGGAAAAGCACGACGGCTTCATTTCTCCCGACGACAGCGGCCGCGTCATCATGGAATTTTCCGGAAAGGAGCTCGTACAGGGCGAGCCCGACGCCTCCTCCTTCCCCTCGGGCGGCTTGCGCGCGACCTTTGAGGCGCGCGGCTATACGGCATGGGACCCCACGTCCTACGCCTTCGTCAAGGACGGCGTTCTCTGCATTCCGACCGCGTTCTGCTCCTTCGCGGGCGATGCGCTGGATAAAAAAACGCCCCTGCTCCGCTCGATGGAGGCGCTGAACCGCCAAGCCATGCGCATTGTGAAGCTCTTCGGCTACACCGACGTCACCTCCGTCAAAACGACGGTCGGCCCCGAGCAGGAATACTTTCTCATCGACAGAGAATATTACAACAAGCGTCCCGACCTGATCTTCACGGGAAGAACGCTCTTCGGCTCTCGCGCGCCCAAGGGACAGGAGCTGGACGACCACTATTTCGGCGCGATCAAGCCCCGCGTGGCGGCATTCATGAAGGAGCTGGACGAGGAGCTCTGGAAGCTCGGCGTTCTCGCCAAAACCGAACACAACGAGGCAGCGCCCGCCCAGCACGAGCTGGCGCCTATCTTCACCACCACCAATATTTCCGCCGACCACAATCAGCTCACCATGGAGCTTATGCAGAAGCTCGCCAAAAAGCACGGTATGGTCTGCCTGCTCCACGAAAAGCCCTTCGCGGGCGTAGCGGGCAGCGGCAAGCACAACAACTGGTCCATGTCCACCAATACGGGGATCAACCTTCTGAACCCCGGTGAAACGCCGTATGAAAACGCGCTGTTCCTGCTCTGTCTCTGCGCCGTCATCAAGGCGATCGACGAATATCAGGATCTTCTGCGCGCCTCCGTTGCCTCCGCGGGCAACGACCACCGCCTCGGCGCGGCGGAAGCGCCCCCCGCGATCATCTCCATGTTCCTCGGCGACGAGCTGACCGCGATCCTCTCCGCGCTCGAAAAGGATACCTCCTACAGCGCGCAGGAAAAATCCCTCATGCGCGTCGGCGTTCACGTCCTGCCCAAATTCCCCAGAGATACCACCGACAGAAACAGAACCTCGCCCTTCGCCTTCACGGGTAACAAATTCGAGTTCCGTATGCTCGGCTCCTCCGAGTCCATTTCCGACTGCAATACGGTCATCAATACCGCCGTGGCGGAATCTCTCGCCCAATTCGCCGACGTGCTGGAAAAGGCGGACGACTTTGAAACCGCGCTCCACGATCTCATCGTACAGACCATCCGCAAGCACAAGCGCATCATCTTCAACGGAAACGGCTACGACGAATCCTGGGTGAAGGAGGCAGAAAAACGCGGACTTCTGAATCTGCGCTCCGCCCCGCAGGCGATCCCCTGCCTGATCGAGGAAAAGAATATCGAGCTTTTCCGTAAGCACAAGGTCTTTACGGAAAGAGAGCTCCGCGCAAGATACGAGATCCAGCTCGAAACCTACGTCAAGGTGCTCAATATCGAAGCGCTCACGATGATCGATATGGTTTATAAGGACATCCTTCCCGCCATCAGCAAATACGGAAAGGATCTCGCCGATGCCATCGTCAGAAAGCAGCAGGCGCTCGCAACGCTCCCCTGCGTTTACGAAACCGAAACGCTCAACGTCCTCTCCAATCTGACCGACACCGTATACACCGGCGTCAAGTCGCTGGAGGCTGCCGTCAGGGAAGCGAAATCCAACAAGGACAGCTTCGCGCTCGCAAAAGCGTTTGAAACGGAGGTGCTCCCCCGCATGAAGGCGATCCGCGCCGTCGTGGATCACGCGGAATGCGTCACGGGAAGCGATTCCTGGCCGTATCCGACCTATGCCGATCTTCTTTTCGGCGTACGCTAAACGGCAATTCCTTTGAAATCCGCTCTTTACAATCAGCAACGATGCATATGCCGTCTGCGGACGGCGGAATGGAGAATATTATGAATTTTGAAGCTTGGGTAAAGCCCCATTTGCAGAACGGCAAGGGTTATATTGCCTATAATTTCAATTTGTACGAATTGGACGAGGATTATTTCGGCGCAGAGCTCGTCGCCTCGACCGCATACGATCCCGAGGATGACGACTGGGCTTGCGAGACCGTCTTTTCTTCCGGAGACGAGCTGTTTGAATACAGCTCCGCGAACTGGGAAACCGCGCTCAAGGAATTTCTCGCGACGGTCAGCGCCATGATCGAAAGGGACGGCATCGCGATCTTCGGCGATAAGGTCGAATTCGTCACGGCGGGCTTCATCGACGGCACGTTGGAGGTTCTTTACAGCAAGAACTAAACCGACAAATATAACAAAGACGAAGGATTTCGATTTCTTCATCTTTTTGCTTCCTCATTTTCCGACCTTTTATTTTCTGTTTTCAAATCACATTGACAAACGCCTTTTTTTGCTGTATAATAATAACGAAATACGATTTTCCGACCGCATGATTCGTACGGAAAAATAAAATCCGACGGCTCGTCGGAACGTGAAAACAAATTTTTTCAGGAGGATTTTTTCATGGAACAAACAAAGCTTGCCATGCTGACCGAAAAAGCGCGTGAAATCCGTATCGGCGCGATCGAAGCGGTCTATAGCGCTTCTTCCGGTCACCCGGGCGGTTCTCTCTCTATCTCGGACATTCTCGCATATCTTTATTTCGCAGAAATGAACGTCGATCCCGCAGATCCCAAAAAGGCGGATCGCGACCGTTTCGTTCTTTCCAAGGGTCACACCGCGCCCGCTCTCTACGCAACGCTTGCGGCAAATGGCTATTTCGACAAATCCAATCTCAAAACGCTCCGTCAGGTTGACAGCTTCCTTCAGGGACACCCCGATATGAAGCATACGCCCGGCGTGGATATGTCCTCCGGCTCTCTCGGTCTCGGCATTTCCGCGGCGGCAGGCATGGCGCTCTCCGCCAAGATCTCCGGTGACGCTTACCGCGTTTATACCATCGTCGGCGACGGCGAATCCGAGGAAGGACAGGTCTGGGAGGCCGCTATGTTCAGCGCGCACTACAAGCTCGACAACCTCTGCGCCTTCATCGACTGGAACGGTCTTCAGATCGACGGTAAGGTTACCGACGTCATGAATCCCACGCCCCTCGATGAAAAATTCAAGGCGTTCGGCTGGAACGTCGTCGTGATCGACGCACACGACTTCGATCAGATCGAAGCGGCTTGCGAAGCGGCGCGCGCTTGCAAGGGCAAGCCCACCGCCGTCATCTGCAAGAGCGTCAAGGGCAAGGGCGTTTCCTTCATGGAAAATCAGGTTGGCTGGCACGGTAAGGCTCCCAACAAAGAACAGTACGAAACGGCGATCGCGGAACTTTCCGCTTCCGTCTGATAAGGAGGATCCTCATGGCAGATAAAATTGCAACGAGAGAAGCTTACGGCAACGCGCTTGCCGAGCTCGGAGAAAAATACGATATCGTGGTTCTCGACGCCGACCTGGCAGAGGCTACGAAAACCCTCACCTTCAAGAAAAAATTTCCCGACCGCTTCTTTGACTGCGGCATCGCGGAAGGTAATATGATGGGCGTTGCGGCAGGCATCGCGGCAACGGGTAAGACCGTTTTCGCCTCCAGCTTCGCCATGTTTGCGGCAGGACGCGCGTTTGAGCAGGTCCGCAACGTGATCGGCTATCCCCACCTCAACGTCAAGATCGGCGCGACTCACGCGGGCATTTCCGTCGGTGAGGACGGCGCGACCCACCAGTGCAACGAGGACATCGCGCTCATGCGTACCATCCCCGGCATGACCATCATCAACCCCGCTGACGGCACGGAAGCGAGAGCGGCTGTGGAAGCGGCAATCAATCACGACGGTCCCGTTTATATGCGATTCGGCAGATACGCCGTTCCCTATCTCTACGGAGACGATTATCAATTTGAGCTTGGCAAGGGCATTACGCTCGCAGAGGGTAACGACGTCACCATCGTCGCAACCGGTCTGATGGTTCACATCGCTCTCGAAGCCAAGGAGCTTCTCGCAAAGGAAGGCATTTCCGCAGAGGTCATCAACATCCACACCATCAAGCCCATCGATACCGAGCTTCTCGCAAAATCCGCGTCCAAGACGGGTGCGGTCGTTACGGCGGAGGAGCATAATATCGTCGGCGGTCTCGGCGGCGCGGTATGCGAAGCCCTCGCCTCCGTCTGCCCCGTTCCCGTTCTCCGCGTCGGCGTAGAGGACGTTTACGGCAGATCGGGCAAGGTTCCCGCGCTCCTCGAGGCGTACGGTCTGACCGCTGAAAATATCGCCGCGAAAGCAAAAGCGGCAATCGCTCTGAAGAAATAAGCGCAAAATCCCAAAACCGAATATTCCCGATTGCTTCACTCCCGTGGTATCCGACTGCGGGAGTGAATTTTTTATATATTTTTTATTATGGGATATACTTGAAAGAAAAAGGAAAGGAATCATCGCAAATATGAAAATACTGATGGTAACGACGGGAATGGATATCGGCGGCGCGGAAACGCATATTTCCGAGCTTTGCTTCGCGCTCAAAAAAAGAGGAGTCTGCGTTTGGGTAGCCTCATCGGGAGGCGTTTACGTTTCCGCGCTTCAAAAAAACGGGATCCCTCACGTCACGCTCCCGCTCGATCGGAAAACGCCCCGTTCGCTCGCGGAAGCCAAAAAAGGCTTACGTGACCTGATCCGTCGGGAAGCCTTCGATATCGTCCACGCGCACGCGCGCATTCCCGCCTTTCTCTGCGGACAGCTGCGGAGGCGGTACGGCTTCCGCTTCGTGACGACCGATCATCTGGACTTTCGGGTAACGCCGCTTCTGCGGCGGCTCACCGATTGGGGCGAGCTTACCTTTGCCGTCAGCGAGGATCTGCGCGCATATCTGATCCGAAATTACCGTATCGAGCCGGAACGCATCGCGCTCACCGTCAACGGCATTGACACGGAGCGTTTTTCTCCGAGGGAAGGCGATCCCGCGCTCCGCGAAGAACTGCAAATCGGTGACCGCGCGCTGGTTTTGCACGTCAGCCGTCTGGAAAAGCATCTTTCCCTTTGCGTACGCGCGCTGATGGGCGCGGTCGGTTTATTGGCGGGAAGCGTTGCTCTTGCCGTCGTGGGCGACGGCGCTTACGCGCAGACCTTGCGCGAGGAGGCGGAAGCGCTGAACGCCGCTCTGGGATATCGCGCCGTCATTCTGACGGGTGCGGTCACGGACGTGGAGCGGTATATCGCCGTTTCCGATCTCGTCGTCTCCCCCTCCCGCGCGGCAATGGAGGCGATGGCTTGCGCAAAGCCTACGATCGTTTGCGGCTCGCAGGGCTACGGCGGTATTTTCGGCGAAGCCCTGACCGAAAAAGCTATCAAGAGCAATTTCTGCTTCCGCGGTGCGGTTCTGCCGACCCCGGAACTTCTCGCAGAGGACATCCGTTGCATTCTGAAGATGAGCGCAGAAGAAAAAGCCGCGCTCGGAGAGCGCGGCAGACGCTTTATCCGTGAAAACTACTCCGTGGACATAATGGCGCAGACACAGCTGGACGGCTACCGTAAGCTCCTCGGCGAAGGACAATCACAGCGTTACGATATTCTGATCTGCGGATATTACGGATACGGAAATATGGGAGACGAAACGCTGCTTTCCGTGATCACGGGCGAGCTCCTGCGGCAAAGACCCGCACTCCGCATCTGCGCGCTCTCTGCCGATCCGCAAAAAACGAGGCAAGCGCACCGCGTGGATGCCATCGCCCGCTTCGACCTCGAGCGGATCGACAGAGTCATGCGCCGATCCCGGATGCTTCTGTTCGGCGGCGGCAATCTTTTGCAGGACAAGACCAGCACGCATTCGCTCCTGTATTATACGCACGTGCTCCGTATGGCGAAGGGAAGAGGCTTAAAAATTCTGGTCTGCGCCAACGGCATCGGACCTCTTTTCAGCGAGGAAAACCGAAAACGGACGAAAGAAGCGTTGCGGTTTGCGGACGAGATCTCTCTGCGCGACCCCGATTCTCTCGCGTTCGTCCGAAGCGCCGTCGGGCAAAAGCCCGTCCGCCTGACCTTTGATCCCGCCATCCTCGCGGAAAAGACCGATTTTCCGATTCCGACCGAACCGTATTTTGCCGTCGCGCCCAAAAAGCTCTCCGCCGCCTTTACGGAAACGCTCGTACGCACGGTCCGCGCGCTCTCGGAAAAAAGCGGACTGACTCCCATTCTCGTTTCTCTCTACGGCAAGCAGGACCTCGCTTATACGAAAGCCCTTTCCGCCCGCACGGGCGCCGCCGTATACCGTCCTCGGAACGCGGGAGAATGCATCGCGCTCTTTTCCTCGGCACAGCTCGTGATCTCCTCCCGTCTGCACGGGCTTGTCTACGCAACCGCCGCGGGCTGTCCGATGATGGGATATTCCGACGATGAAAAGCTTTTCGCTTATCTCGACTATATCGGGTTCGGTTCGCAAGCGCCTCTCCCCTGCGGACTTTCCGACGACGCCGATGCCGATACTGCCCTCCAATGCGCCTTGCGGATCCTGAACCAGAGCGAATACTGCCGGGGGCTCCTTTCCGACGGAATCTGCGTATGGAAGGCGCGCGCAAGAAAGGAAATGACCGAAGCGCTCCGACTTCTCGACGGTCCTACGGAACAAAAAGACGTATCGGCGCATATATTGTCATAGAATGCATACGCATTCAAAGACTATGAAAGGACATTCTGATCATTATGGCACAAATCACCAATCAGGCAAATCTGACCTTCAATTACGGCAACGCCACGGGCAGTGCCGTTTCCAATATCGCTTCGGCAACCTTGCTCGATCCCCTGTCCGTCGAAAAGACCTCCGTCGGCGCAACCTACCGCGCGGGAGACCGCGTCACCTACGTGCTGTCCGTGCTGAACAACGGAAGCGTGACCGTAACGGACGTCAATCTCGTGGATAATCTCGGAACCTATACCCGTCCCGACGGAACGAGCGTCACGCCCCTCACCTACGGCGGCGAAGCCGCGCTCTATATCGACGGCGTATTTTCCTCCGCCATCACGGGAACGGAAACGCTGAACAGCGTGACCTTCCGCATCCCGTCCATCGCCCCCGGCTCCAACGCGCTGGTCGTTTATGCGGTCACGGTCAACGAATACGCGCCCCTCACGCCCAACGCTACCGTGACCAACACCGTCAACGTGACCGCTCCCTCCGCGACGGCGCCGATTTCGGACAGCAATACGATCACCGTGGAAAACTACGCGGAGGTCGTCATCCTCAAGGAAATGTCGCCCGATCCCGTTTCCGACGGCGATCTCCTGACCTATACCTTTACGGTCACCAATACGGGTAACATTCCCGCAACGGACGTCATCCTGACCGACGCCTTTAATCCCGCGCCCTCCAATATTACCGTGACCGTCAACGGTCAGACGGTCGCCTCGACGGATTACACGTACGAAAACGGACTCTTGACCCTGCCTACGGGCAACAATTACGAAATGACCGTTCCCGCCGCGACCGTCACGCAGGATCCCGTCACGGGAGTTAATACCGTCGTTCCCGGAACCCTGCTCATCACCGTCACGGGCACGATCTGATCTTGTGATTATTTCAAAATTTCAAAAATCTCTTGACTTTTTTCGATTTATCATATAAAATAAAAGTAATAAAAAGGTCTTTTGCAACTGACGGAAGCGGATAGAAACCGCATGGAAGCAAAGGGCAATAATGCCGACCGTCTGGGCAACCTTATCAAATACGGATAAGGTTGCCCTTTTGTATTAGAACGGGAAGCGGGAAAGACGCATTGGAATGCTCAAACAGAAAGGAATTTTTACTATGAAAACCGATATTGAAATTGCACAATCGACCAAGCTCCGTCCGATCACCGAGATCGCGGCGATCGCGGGCATCGAGGACGACTGCCTGGAGCAGTACGGAAAGTACAAGGCAAAAATCAATCTTTCTCTTCTGAATGAAAATAAGAAGCCCGACGGCAAGCTGATACTCGTGACGGCGATCACGCCGACCGCCGCAGGCGAGGGCAAAACCACGACGACCGTAGGTCTCGCGGACGGTCTCCGCAGAATCGGCAAAAAATCCGTCGTCGCGCTCCGCGAGCCCTCCCTCGGACCCGTTTTCGGCATCAAGGGCGGTGCGGCAGGCGGCGGCTACGCGCAGGTCGTTCCCATGGAGGACATCAACCTGCATTTCACGGGTGACTTCCACGCCATCGGCGCGGCAAACAACCTTCTCGCCGCCATGATCGACAACCACATTCACCACGGCAACGCGCTGGGCATCGATCCCCAGAAGATCACCTGGAAGCGCTGCGTGGATATGAACGACAGACAGCTCCGCTTCGTCATCGACGGTCTCGGCGGCTCCGCAAACGGCAAGCCCCGCGAGGACGGCTACGACATCACCGTCGCATCCGAGATCATGGCGGTCCTCTGTCTCGCTTCCTCCATCGCCGACCTCCGCGCAAGACTCGCGCGCATCATCATCGGCTACAATTTCAAGGGCGAGCCCATCACCGCGCACGACCTCAAGGCGGAAGGCGCGATGACCGCGCTTCTGCGCGACGCCCTCTCCCCCAACCTCGTTCAGACGCTCGAGGCAACCCCCGCGCTCGTACACGGCGGTCCCTTCGCCAATATCGCGCACGGCTGTAACTCCGTTCTGGCTACGCGCATGGCAATGAAGCTCGGCGATTACGCCGTGACCGAAGCAGGCTTCGGCGCAGACCTCGGCGCGGAAAAATTCCTCGACATCAAGTGCCGCGCCGCAGGACTGACCCCCTCCGCGGTCGTCATCGTCGCAACCGTCCGCGCGCTCAAGATGCACGGCGGTCTGGAAAAAACCGAGCTGGCGACGGAAAACCTCGCCGCGCTCGAAAAGGGTATTCCCAACCTTCTTCGCCACGTATCCAATATCCGTGACGTATACAAGCTTCCCTCCGTCGTCGCCGTCAACCGCTTCCCGACCGACACGGATGCCGAAATCGAGCTGATCATCGCGAAATGCCGTGAGCTCGGCGTCAACGTCGTTCTCTCCACCGTATGGGCAGAAGGCGGCAAGGGCGGCGAAGCCCTCGCAAAGGAAGTCGTCCGCCTCTGTGAGCTGCCGAACGATTTCTCCTTCGCTTACGACGACGAGGACTCTCTGGAGGAAAAGATCACCAAGGTCGTCACGCGCGTTTACCGCGGTAAGGGCATTGCCATCGAGCCCGCCGCCAAAAAGCAGATCGCAACGCTGAAGGCGCTCGGTCTCGACAAGCTCCCCGTTTGTATGGCAAAAACGCAGTACAGCTTCTCCGATGACCAGAAGCTCCTCGGCGCGCCCGAAGGCTTCACCGTCACCGTCCGCAACGTCAAGATCTCCGCCGGTGCAGGCTTCATCGTCGTGCTGACGGGCAATATCATGACCATGCCCGGACTCCCCAAGGTTCCCGCCGCAGAACGCATCGACGTTGCTGACGACGGCAAGATCGTCGGACTCTTCTGATCCGGATGTAAAAAGCAATTCCGTTGCCAAAAGAGCCCCTTGCATTGCAAAAGCAACGCAAGGGGCTTTCGTTTTTTTCGTTAATTCCGCATTGATATCACATAAGGGGCGCAAGCAGGCGGAAAACGTCCTGCACGAAGCGTACGAGGGCGTTGCTCCTGCAATCGGCTTCCGTGATCGCCTTACAGACGGGGACGGTCTGCAAAAAGTCGTCGCGCACCTCTCCGACCACGTCTCCGCCGCAAAAGAGCGCGCCGCATTCAAATTGCAGATACAGACTGCGGAAATCCATATTCGCAGAGCCCACCGTTGCGATCTCGTCGTCGCAAACGAAGGTTTTCGCGTGTAAAAATCCGGGCGTATATTCGTAAATCTTCACGCCCGCACGGATCAGCTCGCGGTAGTACGAGCGCGTCATGAAGTGAACGATCCGCTTATCCCAATGATACGGCGTCATGATACGGACGTCCACGCCGCTCTTCGCCGCGAGCGTCAGCTGAAAAAGCATATTGTTGTCCACGATCAGATACGGCGTCATGATATAGACGTATTTTTTCGCCTTTCCGATCATCTGCATATAAACACCCTCGGAAAGACTGTCCTTCTCCAGCGGCGTTGCGGCGTAGGGCTGTACGAAGCCGCGGCAAGCCTCCGCGCGCGCCCCGAAGTCCTGCGGGCGGTATGCGGAAAGATCGGATTCTCCGTGTCCCATCATCATCCACATCTCCAGAAAGATCAGCGCAAGGCTGAACGCGCCGTCGCCCTCGACCCTGACCCCCGCATCCTTCCAATGTCCGAAGGGGCTGATCTTATTGATATATTCGTCCGCGATATTCAGCCCGCCCGTATAGGCGATCCGTCCGTCGATCGCGACGATCTTTCTGTGGTCGCGGAAATTCTGTACCGCCGTCAGAAGAGGCACGAAGCGATTGAAAATATCGCATTGGATGCCATGACGGCGCATATCCGAAATGAAATGTCTGGGCAAGCGCAGAAAGCATCCCATATCGTCGTATATGATCCGAACGTTCACGCCCCCGGCAGCCTTCCGTTTCAGCACGGAGAGGACGGATTGCCACATTTCGCCGTCCTCGATGATAAAGGATTCGATGAAAATATACTGCTCTGCCGTTTCCAGATCCGCAAGCAGTCTTTCCAGAAATCTTTCGCCGGGCGAAAGATATTCCGCTCCGCGGTTTTCGTAGATCGGAAAGCCCGCGTAGTTCTCCAGATATCCGATCTGGCGCGCGCGGTCGTCAAACGCCGTCGCCGCCTGCGGGTAAGCGGACGGAAGCTGCGCCGCCTTCACGGACGCGCGGATGCCCTGCACCCTGCGCAAATATTTTTTGGAACGCGTCTGACATCGGAAAAGCAGATACGTCAAGCCGCCGAACACGGGAAAAATCAGAATAAAAAATACCCACGTCAGCTTGTACGCCTCCTTATCCCTCCTGGAAATGATATGGAGCGCGACGATCAGACTCGTCAATTGCAAAACCGCGTTCAGAACCGCAGAAGCAATGCTTCTCGATAAAATAAAATAGATCAGGAACAAGGTTTGTATCAGGATCAGAAGGCAAAAGAAAAGTCTTTTCTTCAAAAGCTCCCGAAACCATTTCTGTTTCTTTTTCGTTTTCATACCATACCGCCCCCCTAAAAATTGCATTCTTATAAAGAGAATTATAGCATTATTTTCCATAAAATCAATGACCGCCGAAAAATGTTCATAAAAATTTCAATATTTTTCAAAAAAGCAATTGACAAGCCCGCCGATTTGTGATATACTGATTGGGATGGAAAAAACTTTCTCGGTTTTTTCTCCTTGCTGCGAATAAATTCTGATGTTCGCGGCCTTATGTCCAGAAGGAGGTGCAATCAAATGGAAAACAAACTCGTATCCTATGAAACAATGTATATCGTTGAATCTACAGGCACTGAAGAAGCTACTGCTGCTCTCGTTAACAAGTTCAAGGCTCTGATCGAAGAAAACGGTACCGTTGAATCTTTCAACGAATGGGGCAAGCGTAAGCTCGCATATCCGATCAATGATATGACTGAGGGCTACTACGTTCTCGTTACCTATACCGCTAAGCCCAGCTTCGTTGCTGAACTTGAACGTATTTTCAACATCACTGAAGGTGTTATGCGTTCCATGACCACCAGAATCTAATTTGCAAAGGGGTGTTATTCAATGGCAAGCCTTAACAAAGTAATTCTGATCGGCCACATGACCGCGGATCCCGAGCTGAAACAGACGCCCTCCGGTGTCAGTGTATGCTCTTTCTCCATTGGCGTTACCCGCAGATATTCCAAGGGTGAACAGTCCCAGAGCGACTTCATCAATATCGTCGCTTGGAGAACGACCGCAGAATTCATTGCAAGATACTTCAGAAAAGGCAGCGCGATCTGCATCTGCGGTTCCTTGCAGACCAGAACGTGGACCGATAATAACGGTAACAAGCGTTACGCGACCGAAGTCGTTGCCGATGAAGCAAGCTTCGTCGAACGCAAGAGCGAATCTGCCAGAACAGACGATTATCAGGCTCCCGCTTTCAATTCTCATACCTCGGAAGCTCCGAAGTTTGAAGAGATCGCAGGCGATGACGATCTGCCGTTCTAACTAAATGAATCACGATTATGACAGAGAAGGAGGTTTCAATCATGGATAGAGAACAGAGACCCGCACGCCAGAACAACGCTAACCGCAGAAGAAAGAAAGTTTGCGTTTTCTGCGCTGAAAAAGTTGAAAAGATCGACTACAAAGATGTTGCAAGACTCAGAAAGTTCGTTTCCGAACGTTCTAAGATTCTTCCCCGCCGTGTAACCGGTACTTGCGCTAAACACCAGAGAGAACTCACTGATGCTATCAAGAGAGCACGCCACGTAGCACTGCTCCCCTTCATCAGCGAATAATTGGGGATATAGTTGATAATTTGGGCTGTTGCCGTTTCGGCAACAGCCTTTTTTCGTTCTTTCCTCCGATTTCAAAATATGCCTTTTTATATTTATACCGCTATATTTTTGTAAAAATTCATAAAAAAGTCTTTACATTTCCCAAAATTGATGCTATAATGAGATAGAAATTGAGAATCACTCTCAAAATCAACCATTTTGCGGAGGAAAATTCTATGATCACGCTTCCCTATCAAAACGTCGTTCTGAAAAACGGCTTTTTGTACGACAAGCAAATGCTGAACGAAAACGTCACCATCCACGCCGTCTACAACCGCTTTTACGATACGGGCAGAGTTTCCGCCTTTCGTTGCGATTGGAAGGAGGGACAACCGAAGAAGCCCCACGTTTTCTGGGACTCCGACGTCGCCAAATGGATAGAGGGCGCGGCTTATATCCTGCACAAGAAAAAAGACCCCGATCTGGAAGTAAAGATCGAGGAGATCATCGACGAGATCGAAAAAAATCAATGCGCGGACGGTTATTTCAATTCTCATTTCATCACCTGCGCGCCCGAAAAGCGCTTCACCAATCGGGATTGTCACGAGCTTTACTGCGCGGGACATCTGATGGAAGCCGCCGTTGCCTACTACGAGGCAACGGGCAAGGACAGATTCCTGAAGCTGATGGAAAAATACGTCGACTGCATCGAAAAGGCTTTCGTGACCGAAAAAACCGCAAAATTCGAAACGCCGGGACACCAGGAGATCGAGCTCGCGCTCGTCCGTATGTACCGCGCGACGGGCAAGCTCCGCTATCTGAAGCTCGCGAAGTTCTTTCTCGACCGCAGAGGCTTTGATCCCGATATTCCGATTCTCAAAAATACGCAGTCCCATCTCCCCGTCCGCGAACAGAAGGAAGCCGTCGGACATTGCGTACGCGCCTGCTATATGTATTCCGCCATGGCGGACCTCGCCCTGGAAACGAACGACCGTGCGCTTTACGAGACCTGCAAAGCGGTGTTCAACGATATCACGACGAAGAAAATGTATATCACGGGCGGCATCGGCTCCACCCGAATGCTCGAGACCTTCACAATTGATTACGATCTGATCAATGACAAGGCGTATGCGGAAACCTGCGCGGCGATTGCTCTGATGTTCTTCGCGCACAGAATGCTCCGCTTCGAGAACGACGCCGTTTACGCCGACCTGATCGAAAGGATCCTCTATAACGGTATGATCTCGGGGCTTTCTCTGGACGGAAAGAGCTTCTTCTACGAAAATCCGCTGGAAATCAATCTGAACAATTATAAGCGTTTTCTTTCCCCCGAGCACAGCGAACGCTTTGCCATCACACAGCGCGTGGAGGTATTCAGCTGCTCCTGCTGTCCTCCCAATCTGAACCGCGTTCTCGCTTCTCTGGGCAATTATATCTACGGCTATGAAGGCAATACCATATACGTCAATCAGTTCGCAGGCTCCGAGGCAAGCGTTGGCAATATGAAGATCGTACAGAAAACGGATTTTCCGAAAAGCGGCAAAATTACGCTTTCGACCGAAAACGTAAGCACGCTTTGCATAAGAATCCCCTCCTGGTGCGAAGAATATACCGTCAGCGCGCCTTATACGGTCAGGAACGGCTACGCCGTCATTGAAAAACCGGAAAAGGAAATCACCGTTGATTTCAAGATCGTACCCCTTCTGATCGAAAGCAATCCCGAAATCTATGCAAACAACGGAAAAGCCGCCGTTTGCTGCGGTCCGTTCGTCTGCGCGGGCGAAGCCGTGGACAATATCGAAAATCTGCATTCACTCTTTATTGATAAAAATTTTGAAGCCTATCCAAGCTACGACGATGCCCTCTGCGGCTATCGCGTCACGGTACGCGCTTATCGCAAAAAGCCCTCGCAGGCGCTTTATGCGAAATATTCCGAGGCATGGGAAGCGTTCGATCTGAAGCTGATCCCCTACGCCGCATTCGCCAACCGGGGCGAATCCAATATGTGCGTATGGTTCGGCGTACGATGAATGACATTGTTTAAATTTTATATGATATAATCGCCGCCACGCGGCAAAAAGGAGGTATATTATGAGTTTTTTGAAAGGTAAAACCGTGATTATCACAGGCGGAGGCTACGCCGTTCTTTCCGACGGCAGATGCGGCTCAATCGGCTACGGCATCGCCACCGCTTACGCAAAGGAAGGCGCAAACGTCGTCATCACGGGACGAAACGTTGCAAAATTGGAAAAGGCAAAAACCGAGCTGGAGCGCCTGTACGGCATCCGCGTTCTCCCCATCGCCGCAGACATCGCCGCAGGCGCGGATAATGAAGCAACGGCAAAAAGCGTCGTGGAAGCCGCCATCAAGGAATTCGGCAGAATCGACGTGCTGATCAACAACGCGCAGGCGTCCGCTTCCGGCGTCGCGATCCAGGATCACACCACCGAGCAGTTTGATCTCGCGATCTATTCGGGACTTTACGCGACCTTCTATTATATGAAGGCTTGCTACCCCTATCTGAAGGAAACCCAAGGAAGCATCATCAACTTCGCTTCCGGCGCGGGTCTGTTCGGCAATTACGGACAGTGCTCCTACGCCGCCGCCAAGGAGGGCGTACGCGGTCTCTCCCGCGTTGCCGCGACCGAATGGGCAAAGGACGGCATCAATACCAACGTCATCTGCCCTCTGGCATGGACGGCGCAGCTTGAAAACTTTGAAAAAGCATATCCCGAAGCATTCAAAGCCAACGTCAAAATGCCCCCCGCAGGTCATTTCGGCGATCCCGAAACCGAAATCGGCAGAGTATGCGTACAGCTTGCCTCCCCCGACTTCAAATTCATGAACGGTGAAACCCTCACGCTGGAAGGCGGAATGGGTCTGCGCCCCTGATCCGTAAGAGAATTTTCGCAGACCGCGCTCGTCAAAATGAGCGCGGTCTGTTTTTTTGATCCCGAAAACGGGCTTCTTTCACTCCGCGCTTTGAAAAATTCATTGAAATTTTGTTGACAAACAGGGGAAAGAATGATATAATTAATTTGTAATTTGCGATAAGGAGAGAATGCGCTTTTTCCATATTCAGGATAAAGGCGCTTTCTTGCTATCTTGCGTAAAAAATCCATTTTCGGTTCAACTCTATTTTGTTTGGGGTTCCCCATTCGATTTTATAAAAACTTATTGTATTGATCATACCAAAGATAGGAAAGGAAGTCAGCATTATGAATGAAAACTTGAGAATTGAACATGACTCGATCGGTGATCTGGAAGTTCCCGCCGACGCGTACTACGGCGTACAGTCGCTTCGAGGCGCGGAAAACTTCAAAATCACGGGACATATGCTTCACCCTCTTTTTATTAAAAACATGGCAAAGATCAAAAAGGCTTGCGCATTGGTCAACGGCTATATGGGCGCCATTGATGAGGAAAAGGTGAACGCAATGACGGCGGCTTGCGACGAGATCATCGCGGGCGGTCTGGCGGAAGCCTTTATCGTCGATGCCATTCAGGGCGGCGCAGGCACCTCCGCAAACATGAACGCAAACGAAGTCATCGCCAACCGCGCGATCGAGATCCTCGGCGGTAAGAAGGGTGACTACAAGATCGTTCACCCCAACGATCACGTCAACTACGGTCAGTCCACCAACGACGTCATCCCCACTGCGGGCAAAATGACAGTCATCGATCTGGTCGCGCCCCTGCTCGAAAGCCTGAACGCGCTGGTCGTCGCTCTTGAAGAAAAGGCGAAGAGATTCGACGGCGTTGTCAAAATGGGCAGAACTCAGCTTCAGGATGCCGTTCCGATCCGTCTCGGTCAGGAATTCGCGGCATACGCCGCCGTCGTCCGCCGCGATATCGAAAGAATCGCTCACGCGGAAAAAGAGATGCACACCGTCAATATGGGCGGCAGCGCGATCGGTACCTGCATCAACGTTGATCCCGTTTATCTTGAAAAAATCCCCGTGGCGCTCACCGAGGTCGCAGGCTACGAGCTCAATCTCGCGCCCGATCTGATCGACGCTACGCAGAACCTTGACGGCTTCGTCAGCGTTTCTTCCTCTCTCAAAACCTGTGCCGTCAACCTTTCCAAAATTGCAAACGACCTCCGTCTGATGTCCAGCGGTCCCAGAACAGGTATCGGAGAAATCCTTCTCCCCGCAAAGCAGAACGGATCCTCCATCATGCCCGGTAAGATCAACCCCGTTATTCCCGAGGTTGTCAATCAAGTCGCATTCCTCGTCATCGGTCACGATGCCACCATCTGCGCGGCTGCGGAAGCAGGTCAGATGGAGTTGAACGCATTCGAGCCCGTCCTCTTCTATCAGCTCTTTGAATCCCTCACCTCCATGAAAAACGCCGTTGATACCTTCATCGTCAACTGCGTGAAGGGTATCCGCGCAAACGTAACGCAGTGCAACAACAACGTAGAAAAGAGCGCCGGCATCGTTACCGCCATGGCTCCCTATATCGGCTATCAGCGTTCCGCGTTCATCGCGAAGGAATCCCTCGCAACCGGTATGCCCGTACGCCAGATCATCCTGCGTGACCGGATCATGACGGAAGAAGAGCTCAATGAAATCCTGGATGCACGCGGTATGACAGAGCCTCGCGCGATCAAAATCAAAGAATAAGCAGTAAAGGAGATTGTTCCATGATCAAATTGATTGCTTTTGATCTTGACGGCACGCTGACACAGCACAAAACGCCGCTCGAACCCGCCAATTACGAAGCGTTGCTCGCGCTTTCCAAAAAGTACAAGCTCCTCATGGCAGGCGCAGGCGCTTGCATGAGAATCTTCAACCAGCTCGGTGGATTTCCAATTGACATTATCGGAAATTACGGCTTGCAGTTCGGTCAATACAATCCCGATACCAAAACGCTGGATATCGTGGAAAACAATATCCTTCCCTGCGACAGAGAAAGCGTGGAAAGCCGCGTTACCATGTGCCGCGAGAAATACGGCTTCACGGAATATGCGGGCGATAACGTCCAGTATCACGAATCGGGTTGCGTCACCTTCCCGATCATCGGCACGGAAGCAAAGATCGAGGACAAGCTCGCCTTCGATCCCGACCGTAGCAAACGCCGCGCCATTTACGGCGAGATCTGCGAGATTTTCTCGGACTACAACGTATTCGTCGGCGGTTCCTCGTCCTTCGATATGGCGCCCCGTCCCTTCAACAAATATTACGCGCTCAAAAAATATTGTGAAAATAACGGAATCGCGCTCGACGAGGTCGCTTTTGTCGGCGATGATTACGGTCCCGGCGGCAACGACGAATCCGTTTACCTTTCCGAAATCCGCTTCGTCAAGGTTGACGACTACCGCACCTTCCCCGAAGTGATGAAGGCTGAAGGTTTGCTTTGATTTTTTCAAAAAACTGTTGACATTTTTGATATCATGTGATATGATAAAGAGGTCGGTTTTTATCGACCTCTTTATTTATATAAAATTTCATACGGAGGGTTATCGAAGCGGTCATAACGAGGCGGTCTTGAAAACTTCCTTCGTCTGTTTATGTAATTTCTTGAAAACCCTTGATTTTATTGGGTTTTTCGCATCATCGGATGCACTTTGCGAGAAGCGTTTCTCGCAGTTTTCTCGCAATTTTCCTTGACTTGGATTGCGATTTTT
>JAFQOX010000145.1 GCA_017412045.1 Clostridia bacterium | reverse complement strand
TCTTTATCAAGAATACAACAATGTAAGGAACGCCTACCTGACGATCGAGCAGGATGTGCTCACGGGTTTGAGTCATAGGACCATCGTTATCAGCACAAACAATCATTGCACCATCCATCTTAGCAGCACCAGTAATCATGTTCTTAACGTAGTCAGCGTGTCCGGGGCAGTCAACGTGAGCGTAGTGACGTGCATCGGTTTCGTATTCAACGTGTCTGGTGTTGATTGTGATACCACGAGCTCTTTCTTCGGGAGCGTTGTCGATCTGGTCGTAAGCGAGAGATTCAACGTTGCCGTTGCCGAGAGAAAGGGTCTTAGTGATAGCAGCAGTGAGAGTGGTCTTACCGTGGTCAACGTGACCGATGGTACCAATGTTTACATGGGGTTTGGTTCTTTCGAATGTAGACTTTGCCATTGTAAAGTTCCTCCTTAATTGCGAATGATGATTCGCTTATTTTTTGTTTTTCAGATTTTTTGGTTATCGTAATCCGTAAAACGGATCAGATACAAGAATTATATATGATTATTCCTTTGCTTTACCTGCGATGATGTCGGCAGCAATGTTCTTCGGAATTTCAGCGAAGTGGCTGGGTTCCATAGAATACTGACCGCGTCCCTGCGTCTTGGAACGGAGGTCGGTTGCGTAACCGAACATATTGGAAAGCGGGATCATAGCAGTGATCTGCTGTGCGCCGGAAACAGCATCCATGGACTGGATCTGACCGCGGCGAGAGTTGATATCGCCCATAACGTCGCCCATGTAGTCGTCGGGGGTAATAACGACAACCTTCATGATCGGCTCGGTAAGAATGGGGTTTGCCTTCTTCATTGCATTCTTGAATGCCATAGAGCCGGCAATCTTGAACGCCATTTCGGAAGAGTCGACTTCATGGTAAGAACCGTCGTAAAGAGTAACCTTAACGTCAACTACGTTGTAGCCTGCGAGGATACCGGACTGCATAGCGCCCTGGATACCTGCGTCAACAGCGGGAATGTATTCCTTCGGAATAGCGCCGCCGACAACCTTGTTGATGAATTCGTAGCCCTTACCTGCTTCGTTGGGCTCAAGCGTGATCTTAACGTGACCGTACTGACCCTTACCACCGGACTGACGAGCGTATTTGCAATCTTCGTCTGCGGACTTGGTAATGGTTTCTTTGTAGGATACCTGAGGCTTACCTACGTTAGCTTCTACCTTGAATTCACGGAGCAAACGGTCAACGATGATTTCGAGGTGGAGCTCACCCATACCGGCGATGATGGTCTGACCGGTTTCTTCATCGGTGTATGCACGGAAGGTCGGGTCTTCTTCTGCGAGCTTCGCAAGAGCAATACCCATCTTTTCCTGACCTGCTTTGGTCTTGGGTTCGATCGCAACCTTGATAACAGGTTCCGGGAATTCCATGGATTCGAGAATGATCGGATGCTTTTCGTCGCAGAGGGTATCACCCGTGGTGGTGGCCTTGGTACCTACGACTGCAGCGATATCGCCGGCGTATACGCGGTCGATATCCTTTCTTTCGTTGGAGTGCATCTGGAGGATACGGCCGAAGCGTTCCTTGACACCCTTCTTCTTCGGGTTGAATGCGGTTTCGCCGGCAGAGATGGAGCCGGAGTAAACGCGGAAGAAGCAGAGCTTACCAACGTACGGGTCGGTCATGATCTTGAATGCGAGAGCTGCGAAAGGTTCGTCATCGGAAGAAGGTCTTTCTTCTTCTTCTTCGGTTTCGGGATTAACACCCGTGATGTTGGGAACGTCGGTAGGAGCAGGCATGAAGTCGATGACAGCGTCAAGGAGCTTCTGTACGCCCTTGTTCTTATAGGAAGTTCCGCAGACAACGGGGATGATCTTATTGTCGATGGTTGCAGCGCGGAGAGCAGCCTTGAGTTCTTCTACGGAGATATCTTCGCCGCAGCAGTACTTTTCAAAGAGTTCTTCGTCAGTTTCAGCGATCGACTCGATCATGCTGGTTCTGTATTCCTCAGCGAGATCTACCATATCGTCCGGAATGGGCTCGATACGAACGTCTTTACCGAGGTCATCATAATAAACGTCAGCCTCCATATTGATGAGGTCGACAATGCCGCGGAAGGTATCTTCCTTACCGATAGGAAGCTGAATCGGTACAGCGTTTGCTTTCAAACGTTCCTTGATCATGTTGACAACGCGGTAGAAGTCTGCGCCGGTAATGTCCATCTTGTTGACGTAAGCCATTCTCGGAACGCGATATTTGTCAGCCTGACGCCATACGGTCTCAGACTGGGGTTCTACACCGCCCTTTGCGCAAAGAACGGTAACTGCGCCGTCAAGTACACGAAGCGAACGTTCTACTTCAACTGTAAAGTCAACGTGTCCGGGAGTATCGATAATGTTGATACGGTTGCCCTTCCAGAAGCAAGTTGTAGCAGCGGAAGTAATGGTAATACCTCTTTCCTGTTCCTGTTCCATCCAGTCCATCGTAGCGGTACCGTCGTGGGTTTCGCCGATCTTGTGGGTTTTACCGGTATAGAAAAGAATTCTTTCCGTTGTCGTCGTCTTACCTGCATCGATATGAGCCATGATACCAATATTTCTTGTATTTTCAAGTGAATATTCTCTAGCCATATTTCTGCTCCTTTATTTTTATCAATGAATGTGATGATAATGCCGCGTGGCGGATTATCAATATCTGAAGTGTGCAAAAGCTCTGTTTGCTTCTGCCATCTTGTGAGTTTCTTCCTTCTTCTTTACAGCCGCACCGGTGTTTGCGATTGCATCGAGAATTTCTGCTGCGAGTCTGTCAGACATGGTCTTTTCGCCGCGCTTTCTCGAATAAAGAACGAGCCAACGGAGACCGAGAGTCTGTCTTCTCTCAGCGCGAACCTCCATAGGAACCTGGTAAGTGGAACCGCCGATACGGCGAGCCTTTACTTCAAGGACCGGCATAATGTTTTCAAGAGCATTCTGGAATGCTTCAAGTGCGGGCTTGCCCGATTTTTCTTCTACGGTTGCGAATGCGTCGTAAACGATCTTCTGTGCAACACCCTTCTTGCCGTCGAGCATTACGTTATTGATAAGCTTTGTTACGAGCTTGGAATTGTAAAGCGGATCCGACAATACATCTCTCTTGGAAATTTGACCTCTTCTTGGCACTGTTATTCCCTCCTTCATAATAATTTAATGATATCATTGGTACTCGAAAGTTTCCTCCCGACCGTGCGATTGTCCCATTTCAATGACGTATATGTCATATCGCCGAGGATATAAACAAAATATTTAATCATAAAACAGAAATCACATGCGATCAGAGTGCAAGGCTTTTATAATAAATTATTTAGCCTTCTTTTTACCGCGTTTTGCACCGTATTTGGAACGAGCCTGCTTGCGGTTAGCAACGCCCTGGGTATCAAGCGTACCACGAATGATGTGATAACGTACACCAGGAAGGTCACGTACTCTACCTCCTCGGATAAGCACTACAGAGTGCTCCTGAAGGTTGTGACCGATACCGGGAATGTAGCAAATTGCTTCAAAACCGTTGGTAAGTTTAACCTTTGCAACTTTACGAAGAGCGGAGTTAGGCTTCTTCGGCGTGGTTGTGTAAACCTTCGTGCAAACGCCTCTTTTCTGAGGTGCGCTGAGATCCGTCTGGGTTTTTTCAAGAGAGTTAAAGCTCTTCTGAAGAGCAGGTGCCTTGGACTTGAAAACCTTCTGATCACGACCGTTGCGAACAAGTTGGTTGAATGTTGGCATGTGTGTTGAACCTCCTTATTTCAGAATAAATATTATTGTTTATATATACCACCAAGCGCGGACAATAGCCCTTGTCTCAGTTGTATGCAAATGATTTGAGGAAAGCGCAGACCGCGCAATCCACCTCGATACCGCAAAGCGCGCCGAGCTCGCTTTTGGATTTCGACGTGTCGAGGATCACGGCGGAATCACGGCAAAGCCGAGAGATCTCGGAAACGATCCGTTCATCCGCGTCATACGCGACGTATACGAAATCAGCCTCGCCTCTTCGGATGCACTTTTTGGTCTGATTGAATCCCGCAACGTGTGCGGGCGCATAATTTCCGGATGACATGAAATCAAAAACCCTTTCAGTAAATTATGCTTTTTCTTCACTATATAAACGCAACATTTTCGCATACATAGCTAAATTTATAATAGCATCATTTTGCCTTTTTGTCAACTACATTTTGTAAAAAAAATCGGATTTTTTGAGATTTTTTCAAAAAAATCCGACGCATTTTTCCCATTTTTATCCAAATCAAGCTTTTGAATTTTGTTTCGAAAGCAATCAAGCGAGGTTCTCCGCCGGGAGAACCTCGCCAAAAAACGATATTATTGATTTGCAACGGAGCCGACGACGTCTTCTGCCGCAAGAGCAGCGGAGTTGGTTTTTTCAACCTCGATATCGCGGTAGAACTGGAGACCCGTACCTGCGGGAATCAGCTTACCGATGATAACGTTCTCCTTCAGACCGATCAGATGGTCGACCTTACCCTTGATCGCCGCTTCCGTCAGAACGCGGGTGGTTTCCTGGAAGGAAGCCGCGGAGAGGAAGGATTCCGTCTGCAATGCCGCCTTGGTGATACCGAGAAGGATCGGCGTTGCCGTTGCGGGACGGAGATTTTCTTCGCCGTTTTCAATGCGCGCCTGAATTTCCGCGTTTGCGTGTTCAAACTCGGAAACGTCAACCACGGTACCGAAGAGAAGGTCGGTGTCGCCGCCTTCGTCGATACGAACCTTTCTGGTCATCTGTCTTGCGATAACCTCGATATGCTTATCGTTGATTTCGATATCCTGAATACGGTATACGCGCTGAACCTCACGGATGATATACTCGTAGGTTTCGGCAAGGCCCTTGATCTTCGTGATATCCGCAGGAGCGAGACCGCCCTCGGTGATCACGTCGCCGCGCATAACGTAGCTGCCGGGCTCTACGGTGATCTTGACGCCGTAGGGAACCGGGTAAACGAAGTCCGCGCCCGTCTCAACCGTATTGCGGATGATCAGATTTCTTGCGCGTTTTGCATCCTGAATATCAACCAGACCGGAATATTCGGAAATGATCGCCGTTTTCTTGGGACGGCGCGCCTCGAAGATTTCTTCGACACGGGGAAGACCCTGCGTGATATCCGCGCCGGCGATACCACCGGTGTGGAACGTTCTCATCGTCAGCTGCGTACCGGGCTCACCGATGGACTGTGCCGCGATGATACCGACGGACTCACCTACGCTGACCTTCTTGCTCGTCGCAAGGTCGGCGCCGTAGCAGTGCGCGCAAACGCCGTGCTTGCATTTACATTTGAGGATGGAGCGGACGTGTACGCTTTCGATGCCCGCGTTAACGATCGCCGTCGTCTGTGCGAGGTCGAGCATATCGCCGTCGTGCGCCAGAACGTTGCCGTCCTTGTCAACGACGTCGCCAATAACGAATCTGCCGGGAAGTCTGTCTGCCAAGGGCTCGATGACCTCGTTGCCGTCCTTGACGTCGGATACCCAGATACCCTCCGTAGAGCCGCAATCCTCTTCTCTGACGATAACGTCCTGAGAAACGTCAACCAGTCGTCTGGTCAGATAACCGGAGTCAGCCGTCTTCAGAGCGGTATCGGACAGGGATTTACGGGAACCGCGGGCACCCACGAAGTATTCCAATACGGAAAGACCTTCACGGAAGCAGGATTTGATCGGGATTTCCATCGTACGGCCGTTGGTCGCGAACATCAGACCACGCATACCTGCGAGCTGTCTCATCTGCGCCATGGAGCCACGGGCACCGGAGTCACTCATCATATTGATGGAGTTGTAGCGGTCCATACAGTTCTTCAGCGCTTCGATAACGTCGTTGGTCGCGGTTTCCCATACCTTGATGACGCAGTTATAGCGCTCATCCTCGGAGAGCAAGCCTCTGCGGAAGCAGTAGGTGATGCGTTCAACGTCCTTTTCCGCCTGCGCAAGAATCTGCTTCTTGAGCTCAGGAACCGTCATATCGAGGACGGAGATGGAGATGGATGCGAGAGTGGAGTATTTATAACCGTTTTCCTTGATGGCGTCAAGCACCTGTGCGGTAACGGTAGGACCGTGCTTTTTGATCGTACGGTCTACGATCTGACCGAGCTGCTTCTTTTTGGTCGTGAAGTCGATCTCGAGCTTCAGGAGGTTTTCGGGCTTGGATCTGTCGACGAAGCCGAGGTCCTGCGGGATCGGCGCGTTGAAGATCAGACGTCCGAGCGTAGCGTCGATGATGCCGGAGTGAACGACGCCGTCGATCTCCTTGGTCACGCGAACCTTGATCGGCGCGTGCAGGCCGAGCAAGCCGTTGGCGTAAGCCATCATCGCTTCGTCGAAGTCGCGGAAATAGGAGCCTTCGCCAAGCTCGCCCGCGCGGTCAATGGTAAGATAGTAGGAACCGAGGACCATATCCTGGGAGGGAACCGTAACGGCTTTACCGTCCACGGGCTTCAGGAAGTTGTTTGCGGAAAGCATAAGGAATCTTGCTTCCGCCTGCGCCTCGTTGGAGAGCGGAACGTGAACAGGCATCTGGTCGCCGTCGAAGTCCGCGTTGAACGCGGTACAAACGAGAGGATGGAGCTTGATTGCTCGGCCCTCAACGAGGACGGGCTCGAACGCCTGAATGGAAAGACGGTGAAGGGTAGGCGCACGGTTCAGAAGGACGGGATGGTCCTTGATGACGTTTTCGAGCGCGTCCCAGACCTCGGGGCTCGCCTTGTCTACCTTCTTCTTCGCGTCTCTGATGTTGGAAGCGTTCTGCGTTTCCACGAGACGCTTCATAACGAAGGGCTTGAAGAGTTCAAGCGCCATTTCCTTCGGCAGACCGCACTGATAGATCTTCAGCGTAGGTCCTACGACGATAACGGAACGTCCGGAATAGTCAACACGCTTACCGAGAAGGTTCTGACGGAAACGGCCCTGCTTACCGCGGAGGCTTTCCGAGAGAGATTTCAGCGGACGGTTGGAGGAGCCCGTTACGGGCTTGCCGTGTCTGCCGTTGTCGATCAGAGCGTCAACGGCTTCCTGGAGCATTCTCTTTTCGTTCTTGATAATGATGTCCGGCGCGTAAAGCTCAAGGAGCTTTTTGAGTCGGTTGTTTCTGTTGATGACACGGCGATACAGATCGTTGAGGTCGGAGGTTGCGAATCTGCCGCCATCGAGCTGTACCATCGCGCGAAGGTCCGGAGGAATAACGGGAAGAACGTCCAGTACCATCCATTCGGGCTTGTTGTTGGATTTGCGGAACGCCTCCACAACCTCAAGTCTCTTGATGATACGAAGCTTCTTCTGACCGCTCGCGGTGCTCAGCTCTGCTTTGAGCTGTGCGGAAAGCTGTTCAAGGTCAAGCTCCTGGAGAAGCTCCTTGATCGCTTCCGCGCCCATGCCGACGCGGAAATCGTCCTCGTATTTTTCATACATCTGATGATATTCCGTCTCAGTGAGCATTTGCTTTTTCTCAAGAGGGGTATTACCCTGGTCAAGTACGATGTACTGACCAAAGTAAATGACCTTTTCGAGAAGTCTGGGGGAAATATCGAGCAAAAGACCCATTCTGGAAGGCGTTGCCTTGAAATACCAGATGTGAGAAACGGGCGCTGCGAGCTCGATGTGCCCCATGCGTTCGCGGCGGACCTTTTTGGTCGTGACCTGAACGCCGCATTTATCGCAGACTTTATCTTTATAACGTACGCGTTTGTATTTTCCGCACGCGCATTCCCAGTCCTTGGTCGGGCCAAAGATCTTTTCGCAGAACAGGCCGTCGCGTTCGGGACGGAGCGTACGGTAGTTGATGGTCTCGGGCTTGGTTACCTCGCCATAAGACCAGCTTCTGATCATTTCGGGAGATGCCAGGCCAATCTTGATTGAATCAAAAACATTTTTACCCATCTTATCTCGCCTCCAATTTATTCTTCGTCGTAATTATCTTCTTCGTATTCGTCGTCGAATTCATCCTCGAATTCATCCTCGGAGTTTGCAAAAGACTCGTTGACCTCGTCCTCATCCACCAAGGAGAAGTGCGCTTCGTCGCCTTCTTCCAGAACGGCGGGACCGACGTCCTCTTCCTTGACTTGATCGTCGGTCACGTAACCGCGTCCGTCGTCCAGGAGATCGTCGCCGATCTGAGAAAGCTCGATTTCTTCACCCGCATCGTCGAGAACGCGGATATCCAGACCGAGAGACTGCAATTCCTTCACGAGCACGCGGAAGGATTCGGGAACGCCTGGAGTCGGAATGTTCTGACCCTTGACGATCGCCTCGTAGGTCTTGACACGGCCCGTGACGTCGTCGGACTTCACGGTCAGGATTTCCTGAAGCGTGTAAGCGGCGCCGTACGCTTCGAGCGCCCATACCTCCATTTCACCGAAACGCTGACCGCCGAACTGCGCTTTACCGCCCAGAGGCTGCTGTGTAACGAGAGAGTAAGGACCGACGCTTCGAGCGTGGATCTTATCGTCAACGAGGTGATGGAGCTTCAGGTAGTACATGATACCAACGGTTACGGGGTTATCGAAGGGCTCGCCGGTACGGCCGTCGTAAAGGATACGCTTACCGTCAACGGTCTTGAGCTTTTTCGCTTCGATCATCTGCGCAACCCATGCTTTGTTGGAAAGCTTATCGTCAGCGACGAGCTCGTAGCGTTTCTTGCCGGTTGCTTCGTCGGTGATTTCTTCATAGAATTTCTTACCGGTGAGCGCTTCACCGCGGAGAACGGGTCTGTAGAGACCTGCCTCGGTCAGCAATTCGGTAATATCGCTCTCCTTCGCGCCGTCGAACGCGGGAGTCATGACCTTGAAGCCAAGCTCTTTCGCCGCAATGCCGAGGTGAACCTCAAGCACCTGACCGATGTTCATACGGGAAGGTACGCCCAGCGGGTTCAGCACGATGTCAAGCGGAGTACCGTCCTCAAGGAACGGCATATCCTCGGGCGGCAGGATTCTGGAAACGACACCCTTGTTACCGTGGCGTCCCGCCATCTTATCGCCGACGGAGATCTTACGCTTCTGCGCGATGTAAACTCTGACAGACTGGTTTACACCCGTAGGAAGCTCATCGGAATTTTCACGGGAGAATACGCGGACGTCAACGACGGTACCGGATTCGCCGTGAGGCAGGCGCATAGAGGTATCTCTGACCTCTCTCGCCTTTTCGCCGAAGATCGCGCGAAGGAGTCTTTCTTCGGCAGTCAGCTCGGTTTCACCCTTGGGCGTTACCTTACCGACGAGGATATCGCCCGAGTGGACTTCCGTACCGTTGCGGATGATACCTCTTTCGTCGAGATCCTTGAGCGCATCCTCGCCGCAGTTCGGAATTTCTCTGGTGATCTCTTCCGGTCCGAGCTTGGTGTCTCTGGATTCCAACGTATATTCTTCAATATGAATGGACGTATAAACGTCTTTGCGAACGAGGTTTTCGTTCAGAAGAACGGCGTCCTCGTAGTTATAGCCTTCCCAGGTCATGAAGCCGATGAGGGCGTTCTTACCGAGGGAGATTTCACCGTTGCTGGTTGCGGGACCGTCAGCCAGAACGTCGCCCTTTTCCACGCGATCGCCTGCGTTGACGATCGGGCGCTGGTTGATGCAGTTGCCCTGGTTGGAGCGCTGGAACTTCAGAAGCTCGTAGGGACGCTTGATGCCGCTGTCCTCCTGCACGATGATTCTGTCTGCGGAAACCGTTTCCACGTAGCCGGGCTCTTTTGCGAGCACGCAGACGCCGGAGTCGATTGCCGCCTTGTATTCCATACCCGTACCGACGATCGGGGAATCCGTCACGAGAAGCGGAACTGCCTGCTTCTGCATGTTCGAGCCCATGAGCGCACGGGAGTTGTCGTCGTTTTCAAGGAAGGGAATGAAGCCCGTTGCGACGGAAATAACCATCTTGGGCGAAACGTCGATATAATCGACCTTGGAAGCCTCTACTTCGATGATTTCCGCGCGGTCGCGGGCGAGGACGCGCTTGTTGAGGAAGCGTCCGTTTTCATCGAGGGGCTCGTTTGCCTGCGCGACGATGAAATTATCTTCCATATCGGCAGTCATATATTCAACGATGTCGGTTACTTTACCGGTCGCCTTATCAATCTTGCGATAGGGAGCTTCGATAAAGCCGTAATCGTTGATCTTTGCGTAAGTAGCGAGGTAGGAGATCAGACCGATGTTAGGACCTTCGGGCGTTTCGATCGGGCAGATACGGCCGTAGTGCGTATAGTGAACGTCTCGGACCTCGAAGGAAGCTCTGTCACGGGAAAGACCGCCGGGACCGAGCGCGGAGAGACGGCGCTTGTGCGTCAGCTCTGCCAGAGGGTTGTTCTGGTCCATGAACTGAGAGAGAGGGGAGGAGCCGAAGAACTCGCGGATCGCCGCAACGATCGGACGGATATTGATGAGTCCCTGAGGCGTCAGGTTGCTCGCGTCCTGAATGGTCATTCTTTCCTTAATGATCTTATCCATTCTGGAGAAGCCGATACGGAGCTGGTTCTGGAGCAATTCACCGACGGCGCGGACACGGCGGTTGCCGAGGTGGTCGATGTCGTCGGGCGTACCGATTCCGTGAGAGAGACAGATCAGATAGTTGATGGACGCATAAATATCGTCCTTGGTAATATGCTTGGGAGAAAGCTCAGCGACTCTGTCCTTGGCAATCTTCTTGACCTCGTCGAAATCGCCGCCGACTTCTTCAAGGATTTCAAGGAAGAGATTGAGATTTACCTTTTCATTGATGCCGACCTCGCGCAGATCGCAGCCGATCAGCTTTGCGGGATCGACCATGCCGTTGCCGAATACCTTGATTTCCTTTTCATCGGAAATGTAAACGTAAGCTTCGTTTACGCCGGCATTTTCAATCATCATCGCCTCGTCAAAGCTCAGCGTCTTACCGGCATCAAAAAGGATTTCGCCGGTCAGAGGGCTGACGACGGGGCGGGAAAGCTTTTTGCCGGAAAGTCTTCTGCCGAGCGCGACCTTCTTGTCGAACTTGTATCTGCCGACGGTACCGAGGTCGTAGCGCTTGGGATCGAAGAAGAGGTTGTTGAGAAGAATCTGCGCGGATTCCACGAGAGGAGGCTCGCCGGGACGCAGCTTCTTGTAAATTTCCTTGAGGGACTCCTCGTACGCGGTCGTGCCGTTCTTCTCAGCCTCTGCCTGCATACCGTCCTTATCAAGGGTCGTCAGGATCTTGACGTCGTCGCCAAAGAGCGCGCGTACGTCCGTGGAGGTGGATACGCTCTGCTCCAGAGCGCGGATCAGGACCGTGACGGGGATCTTTCTGTTTTTATCAATACGAACGTAGAATACGTCGTTCATATCGGTTTCATATTCGAGCCATGCGCCGCGGTAGGGGATGATCTGCGCCGTCTGCATGCTCTTGCCTGTTTTGTCCGTAACGGACGTATAGTACATACCGGGAGAACGAACGAGCTGAGAAACAGCAACGCGTTCCGCGCCGTTGATTACGAAGGTACCCGTTTCCGTCATCAACGGGAAGTCACCCATGAAAATCTCCTGCTGCTTTACGCTGCCGGTCGCCTTATTGGTCAGACGGACGGTTACACGCAAGGGAGCCGCATAGTTTACATCGCGCGCCTTGCATTCCTCCACAGGATATTTGGGAGTCGAATCAATGGAATAGTCCACGAATTCGATAACGAAGTTTCCGGAATAGTCGACGATCGGGGAAACGTCCTGCAATACTTCGGTGATTCCCTTTTCGCGAAGCCACTGATACGAGTTTTTCTGAACCTCAAGAAGGTCGGGCATCTGCAAAATTTCGTCGATCTTGGAAAAACTCATTCTTACATTTTTGCCAAGCTGCTGGGGTTTGATCCTCATTTAAAAATCACTCCATTCTCATTTTAGCTTGCCTTTACTTTGGTGAAATTTATATTTTTCCACAGCCTGCAATATTTCGGTCGGGAAGAAACCGCCGCGGATTCTTCCGATTTTTATCTTTCATTCATAAAAACCCCGTCATAATGCAAGCAATTGTAATGCAATTTATAATTATAGCACCAAGAGTGCAATATGTCAATAACTTTTCAACATTTTTTTCAAATAATCTTGACATTTCAGCAAAATGCTAATATAATGAATTTGAATATACTTATTTTCTACTTCGTAATAAAATTTTTGATCATAAAATAAATAAAAAGGAAGAAAAGCATTATGGAATGGACATCACTCAACGACCTCCGTGAAAAATTCCTGAAATTTTTCGAATCCAAGGGTCACCTCAGCAGAGGAAGCTATCCGCTCGTCCCCGAAAGCGACAAATCGCTTCTCCTGATCGTCGCGGGCATGGCGCCACTGAAAAAATATTTTACGGGTGAAGCGGAACCGCCCCGCCGCCGTATGGCAACCTGCCAGAAGTGCATCCGCACGAACGATATCGAGCACGTCGGCTACACCGCGCGCCACGGCACGTTCTTCGAAATGCTCGGCAACTTCTCCTTCGGCGATTATTTCAAGGAAGAAGCGCTGACCTGGGCATGGGAATTTCTGACCGAAACGCTCGCGATCCCCGCAGACCTTCTCTGGCCCTCCGTTTACGAGCACGACGATGAAGCGTACGCGATCTGGCGCGACAAGATCGGCGTCAGAGAGGATCACATCGTCCGCCTCGGCAAGGCAGACAACTTCTGGGAGCACGGCTCCGGCCCCTGCGGTCCCTGCTCCGAAATCTATTTTGACCGCGGCGAAAAGTACGGCTGCGGCAGTCCCGATTGCCGTCCCGGCTGCGATTGCGACCGCTATATGGAAATCTGGAACAACGTATTCTCTCAGTTCAACAACGACGGCGCCGGCAACTACACCGAGCTCGCCAACAAAAACATCGACACCGGTATGGGTCTCGAGCGTCTCGCCTGCGTCATGCAGGGTGTTGACAATATGTTCGAGGTCGACACCATTCAGAACATCATCAAATCCGTCAGTGACAGAGCGGGCGTCTCGTACAAGACCAATGAAAAGGCTGACGTATCCCTGCGTATCATCGCAGACCACGCGCGCGCTTCCGCCTTTCTGATCGCAGACGGTGTTATGCCCTCCAACGAGGGACGCGGCTACGTGCTCCGCCGTCTGATGAGACGCGCTTGCCGCCACGGCAGAATCCTCGGCATCAAGGGCGTATTCCTCAGCGACGTCATGGCGGTCGTTGCCAAGGAAAACGCAACCGCATATCCCGAGCTCACCGAAAAGCTCGATTACGTACAGAAGATCGTCCGTATCGAGGAAGAAAGATTCAACGCAACCGTAGAATCCGGCATGAACCTGCTGGATAACCTGATGACGGAGGCAAAGGCAAACGGCAAGACCGAGCTTGCCGGCGCAGACGTCTTCAAGCTTTCCGACACCTACGGCTTCCCGCTCGACCTCACCCGCGAGATCGCCGAGGAAAACGGTCTCGGCATCGACGAAAAGGGCTTCGAGGAAAACCTTCTCGCGCAGAAGCAGCGCGCACGCGCGGCAAGAGGCAACATCAGCGGCTGGGACGACAGCATGAAATCCCTCGTCGATACCTCCGCGGTCACCGAATTTACGGGCTATACCGAAACCGCTTGCAACAGCACCATCATCGCCATCATCGACGGCGAAACCGACCGTCTGACTGAAATCACCGGCGAAACCGCAGTCATCATCACGAACACGACGCCCTTCTACGGCGAGGGCGGCGGTCAGGTCGGAGACGTAGGCGTCATCGAATCCGAAAACGGAAGAGCGATCGTTACCGACACCAAAAAGAACGACGGCGTTTATATGCACGTCTGCAAGATGGAATCCGGCTCCTTCTCCGTCGGCGACACCGTCACTCTCAGAATCGATACCGCAAGACGCGCGGCGATCGCAAGAAACCACTCCTCCGTTCACCTTCTCGACGCGGCGCTCCGCGAGGTCCTCGGCACGCACATCCGTCAGGCGGGCTCCTACGTCGATCAGAACGAAGCGCGCTTCGACTTCACGCATTTCTCCGCCGTTACGCCCGACGAGCTTGCACGCGTAGAGCTTCTCGTCAATGAAAAAATTCTGGAAGGCATTGCCGTTTCCACCTTTGAAACCGATATCGAATCCGCCAAGGCTTCCGGTGCGATCGCGCTCTTCGGCGAAAAATACGGAAAGACCGTCCGCGTCGTCAAGATGGGTGACTTTTCCGCAGAGCTCTGCGGCGGTACGCACGTTGACAACACCGCAAAGATCGGTATGTTCAAGATCATCTCCGAGGCTTCCGTTGCCGCAGGCACGAGAAGAATCACCGCCGTTACGGGTCTCGGCGCTTACGCTTATATGAACCGCAACGAAGCTTTGATCGCTTCCGCAATGAAAGCGCTCAAGGCAGGCACGCCCGGCGACATCGTCGGCAAGATCAATACGCTCTCCGACGATCTCAAGGCAATCAAAAAGGAGCTGGAATCCGCATCCGCAAAGCTTGCTTCCGCAAAAGCAGACGCGATGATCTCCTCCGCCGTTACCGTTGGCGGCATCCGCGTCGCTTCCATGAAAACGGAGCTTCCCGTTGCCGCGGTCCGTTCTCTCGGTGACGATCTCAAGAGCAGATACGCGGATATGATCGCAGTCGTTTCCTCTCTGGTTGACGGCAAGCTCACGCTCGTCTGCGTATGCGGTAAGGACGTCGTTGCCAAGGGTGTCAAGGCTCCCGCCGTTCTCAAGGCGCTCTCCGCAATCGTAGGCGGTGGCGGAGGCGGCCGTCCCGACAGCGCAACCGCCGGCGCAAAGAAGCCCGAAAAGCTGGACGAAGCTTTGCAGGCACTGCCCTCCATGATCGAAAAACTGCTTTGATCGGCACGAAGCCGCAGACAATTTTCCTTTTTCATATCCATTTGATCGGATATGAAAAAGAGTAATCGCAATCCCCATTGCCCTGAAATCCAGATCGCCGCCCCGTGCGGAGCGGCGATCCCGACCCAAATAAATATAAATAAGAAAGGTTTACCGTTATGGAAAATTGTGTTTTTTGTAAAATTGCCGCAGGTCTCATCCCTTCTACCAAAGTTTATGAGGACGACAAGATTCTCGCTTTCAAGGACCTGAATCCTCAGGCACCCATCCACGTTCTCGTCATTCCCAAAATGCACATGGACTCCCTCGAGGACATCACCGAGGATACGAGCGCCGAAATCGCTTATATATTCGAAAATATTCCCGTGATCGCCGCTTGCGCGGGTATTCGTAACGGTTACCGCGTCGTTTCCAACTGCGGTCCCGATGCTTGTCAGACCATCCACCACCTCCATTTCCACATTCTCGGCGGCGGTAAGCTCGGCGAAAAATTGGCATAAGCCTTTCATCTTTGATCATCTCATTGCCCGATTTCCTGATGGGAAATCGGGCAATCTTATAAAAAAGCGGGCAACGCCCGCTGGAGGTTGCTCGCCTATCGCAGTTAAGACTGTATCCAAACGATATAAACGGCGAGGTTCTATTTGCGCAATTTCCTATGGTATAAAAAAGCGGCGAATCGCCGCTGATGTTGCCGCCGTATTGCAGTCCCGTACCAACTCCGCGCATGACTCTCGACGGCGGATCTGATTTGCGTAATTTCTTATAAAAATCGCCCTGCCAATGCAGGGCGCTTCTGTGCATATATAATATTCCCGGCGATTTCTGATAAAAGAGCGAAGCCCTCCGAGACTACTCTCGAAAAGCTTCGCTTTTTACGCATATTACGGATTCGGAAATCAGATGAGTTCCTTAACCTTTGCAGCCTTGCCTACACGGTCACGAACGTAGTAGAGCTTAGCGCGGCGAACCTTACCGCGGCGGGTAACGTCAACCTTTACAACGTTGGGAGAATGAAGGGGGAAAGTCTTTTCAACACCGATACCGTAAGCCATCTTTCTGACGGTAAAGGTTTCAGCGATGCCGCCGTTCTTCTTAGCGATAACAAGACCGTCGAAAAGCTGAATTCTTTCTCTGGAACCTTCCTTAATTTTGTTGTGTACAACGACAGAATCACCGATTTCGAACTGGGGGATTTCCGTCTTCAACTGCTCGTTTGCGAAAGCCTGAAGTTTATCCATGATGGGCTCCTCCTAAAATATATAGATTATAAAACGTTCATGCGAGCATGCAGCGGACCGTTTCATTGTTACGACAGAGCATAACAAAATTATTATACCATATATTTTTGATTTTGCAATAGTTTTTTTGAAATATTTTCGTTTTTTTGCAAACTTTTTCGCTTTTACAAAAGGTATTTTTCCTGCTTTTTCGAAATTTTGGTTTTCCGCATGAATATCCCCGCCGATTTCGGCGCATACTGAAGACATCACCAACACACGGTTTCGGAGAAAGGTTATTTTCTGATGATGGATGCGGAGAAGATCAAGGAGCAATTTTTCACGGTATTTTGCGACATGGCGGATTTCGCCGTGAGAGAATTGGATTTCGGGGAAACGAAGCTTTATATCGCTTATTTCGTGGGCTTCAGCTCGAGAGAATATATGAACAAGTATATGATCGAGCCCATATCCCGCGCTTACGCGGCGAAAGAGGCAAGCGTTCCGCTGTCCTCCCTGATCACCAATATCAAGATCGAGAAGGTTCTTGATTTTCCGTCAGCCAAGCAGGCTGTGCTTGCGGGAAACGCCGTTCTTTTCGGAGATATCCGCGAAGATGTTCTCGGTATTTCCGTTTTTACGAAGAACGATTCGGGACGTTCCACCAACGAGCCCGACACGGAAAACGTGATCCGCGGCCCGCACGAGGGCTTTACGGAGAGCGGAGAAAACAACGTCGTGCTTTTGCGGCGGCGGTTGCATTCCGAAAAGCTGAAAAGACGCGCTTTTTCGGTGGGAACCGTTTCCCAAACGGACGTATCCGTGCTGTATATGGAAGGCATAGCAAAGGAAGAATTGGTTTCTCTGGTCTGCAAAAGGATCTCCGCAATCGAAACGGATGCCATTCTGGATTCGGGATACGTTGAGATCTATATTCAGGATGGGAAGGCTCCCTTTTATCCGACGGTGGGCAATTCCGAAAGACCGGACAAGGTAGCGGCAAAGCTAATGGAGGGCAGGGTGGCAATCGTCGTGGACGGTTCACCCGTTGTCCTGACGGCTCCCTATTTGTTCTGTGAAGCGTTTCAGGTAGCAGAGGATTATACGAAAAGTCCGTGGTACGCATCGTTTATCCGTCTCTTACGGTTCGTTTCCTATCTGGTCGCGCTGTATCTGCCCGCGCTTTTCGTGGCGCTTTTCGTTCGTCACAGGGAAGTCTTGCCGGAATATCTGATTTCATCGGTATCGGAAGCCAGAGAAAAACTGCCGTTTTCCCTTTTCTGGGAGGTGTTGGTGATCTTCCTCATTTTCGAAGCGGTGCGGGAGGTCGGTCTTCGTATGCCGAAGGCGGTCGGGTCCGCAGTCGGACTGGTCGGCTCACTGATTCTGGGCGACAGCGCGATCAAAGCGGGGATCACCTCCGCCCCGGTGCTGATCGTCGTCGCGCTTGCCGCAGTCTGCAACTTTATGATCCCGCCCTATATGAATGCCAATATCCTGTACCGCTTTTTTATGATCGTCATTTCGGGCGCGTTGGGACTTTTCGGCTTTTTTACGGCGATCGCGCTCGCCGCGCTCCGACTCTGCGCGAAGACCTCCTTCGGCGTGCCCTATCTGACGCCGTTCGCGCCGATCGATCCGCAGGGCTTGCGTGATTTTATCTATATGGCGCCCCTTTGGGCAATGAAGCGCGTGCCGATCTCCATCGTCGGAAAGGAGATCCGACGCACCTCGGGCAAAAAGTAAGGCGCGTTTGCCCGTTCATGATATACCGTCGGAAGGAGGAAAGCACAATGCCGACAAAATCGCAGATCACCCTGTTCCAGCTCTTCTTCCTTTCGTTTTCCTACGTATGCTCGGGACTGTTACTGCTCCGTGAGACTTCCTTTCTCTCGCTTTTGGTCCCGCTTCTGTCGGCTTTGGTTTATTGCGTGCCGGGATATTGCTTTCTTGCGACTTCGCCTCCGTTTCGGGAACATGACCGATGGATCTGCTTTTTATCCTGCGGAAAGCCGCACCTTGCGGCAAAAATATTCGCGGAGCTGCTCGCTTTACTCGGCGCGGCGGAGCTGGTTTTGAGCTGGCTGGCGTTATCCTCCTCCGTGTGGAGCTTTTCGGAATTTCTGCCGATCGCCCTCGTGGCGGCGCTGCTCCTGCCGCTGGCAATTTTTTTCAGCGCGCACGGACTGACGGCGGTCGGGCGTTTCTCGGAGCTGACGGTATTTCTGATCCTGCCGCTTTTTTTTTGGATCGTCTTTTTTGATTTTGCCGAGGTGGATTTTCGGGCTTTCTCCGAAAATCTGCACGTCCTTTTCGTCGTGTTGCCCTCGCCCGTTCTGTATATGTTTTCCATGACGGCGCGGGAGAGCACGGCAATGCCGAAAACGGTCGGAAAAATCGCCGTTCCCCTTACCGCGTACGGCGGCGTGGCGGCGGCGGTTCTGTGCGCCTTCCTGTTCCGGCTTTACGGCGCGGGAGAGCAGAATCTGTTCTTGCTTCTGTTTACGTGGACGACAGGCATCGTCAGGCTTTCGCTTCTCGTCTGCGTTTGCACTGCAAACCGTTCGGGCGGGAGCGTTTCACGGCTCTGCGAACAAACAGAAAGAGCAAGCGCGGAGGAATCCTGAGATTCCCGTGCTTGCTCGATTTCGTTTATTTTCCCGCAATATCAAACCGCTTCAGGAGCTTGAGCGCAAGACCGTCGGGATATTCGCGGATCTCACCGACGGCGTAAAAGCCGTTTTTGTCGTATACGCGAAGCATGGTCCCGAGAGTATGATCGGAGCCGATCTTTTTCTGATAGATCTCACAGCCGTTACGCGAGAGATTTGCAAAAAAGTCGGATAAGGTGATCCTTGGTAAATGGGAGAAGAGCGTTTCCGTCGGCAGAAGCGCCGCGCCGCGTTCCTCCATCGTCATGGCTTCCAGCGCCTCGAGCGTATAAGCGTTTTCCAGAGAGAAAGCGCCCGTTTTCGTACGGATGAGGGAGGACATGACGCCGCCGCAGCCGAGTCTGCTTCCGATGTCGGCGCAGAGCGTGCGGATATAGGTGCCCTTGGAGCAGAACACGCGCATGGTATAGTCCGCGCCGTCGCCGTCGATCTCCAATTCGTGAACGGTGATCGGTCTGGCTTCCCGCTCAATGACGATGCCGCGTCTTGCGAGATCGACGAGCTTTTCACCGCCGACCTTCAGCGCGCTGTACATAGGGGGGACCTGCATGATCTCCCCGACGAATTTCCCCGCGACAGCGAGAACCGTTTCGCGGTCGGGAATGGCATCGCTTTCGGTGAGCGTCTTGCCCGTGACGTCCTCGCTGTCGGTGGTGAGACCGAGGCGGAGTCCCGCGATATATTCCTTATCCTTTTCGGTCAGGAATTGGGATGCCTTGACGGCTCTGCCGACGAGGACGGGGAGCAATCCCGTGGCGATGGGATCGAGCGTGCCCGTATGTCCGACCTGCTTGGTTCCGTAGAGACGGCGTATGCGCGCGACCACGTCGAAGGACGTTACGCCGTAGGGCTTGTGAATGAGAAGAACGCCGTCATTCATGGAAGCCGCATTCCTTTATGATCCGTTGCAGAGCGCTTTCCGCCATTTCGGGCGTTACGCTGCATCCTGCCGCGCCCGCATGGCCGCCGCCTCCGAAGATCGCGCAGAGCTTGGAAACGTCGATCTCTCCTGCGGAGCGGGTGGAAATCTTGAAGGTGCCGTCATCCTTTTCGCGCATGAAAATGGCAACCTTGACGCCGTCCACACGGCGGATGACGTTGATGACGTCGTATGTATCCTCGTCCTCAAAGCCGTGGGCTTGCTTATCGGCTTTGGTGATGGTGACGTAGGAGATTTTGCCGCCGCAGCAGTAGGAAACGTTCGCCATGGCGAAGGCTTCGGCGGCGAGCGCCGTTTTGGTCTTGCACTCGAAAAGATTGCGGCAGATCTCCGCGTGGGAAGCGCCCTTTTCGATCAGGTTCGCCGCGATCTTGTGCGTGACGGGCGTGGTATTGGCGTAGCGGAATCCTCCCGTATCGGCGGCAAGCGCCGCATAGAGGAGAGAAGCGATTTTTTCCGTGATCTTACCGTTCAGCAAACGGTCGATCACGTGATATACGATCTCCGCGCAAGCGGCGGCGTGGGGATCGGTCAGATAGTATTTCGAGAAATTTTCGTGCGTGGCGTGATGGTCCAGAGAGAGGTCGATCCGGCTCGCATAATCACGGTAGGAGCCGAACTGCGCGGTCGAGGCGACGTCCACGCTGACGTAATATTCCGGCGTAAAATCGGCGGGCGCGTTGTCGATGTGGAATTCCCGATCGCCCTCCGTCATGAAGGCGAGAGAAGCGGGGATTCTGTCACAGCAGGCAGGATACGCCGTTTTTCCGAGGAGTCGGAGCGTGACGATCAGCGCGAAGCAGGAGCCGATCGTATCCGCATCGGGGTTTTCGTGTGTGAAGACGAGGAAGTTATCGTTCTTCATCAGCGCTTTGCAGATTCCGTGGATGGTGATGTTATTCATAACGTCCGATCCCCCTTTCTCAGAACGAAGCGTCGTCATCCTCGAAGGAATCGGTTGCAATTTCTTCGGGAATGGCGGCTTTTTTCAAAAGCTCGGAAATGTTCGCGCCGCGTTCCATTGCGTTATCGTATTCAAAGTTCAGCTCGGGCGTAATGCGCAGATTGATCTTTTCCGCGATCGCGCGGCGGAGGAATCCCGCAGCACTGTAAAGCCCCTTCTTGATTTCCTTGATATTTTCAGGCTTTGCGCCATAAACGGAGAAATAGACCTTGGCAAATTTCAGATCGCCCGATACGTCGCAGCTGGTGATGGTAATCATTTCGTCTCTCACGCGGTGGTCCTTGACATCGCGGAGCGCTTCCGCAATGACGCGGGCAACTTCATCGTTGATTCTGGCACGTCTGTATTTTGGCATAGCATTATCTTCCTTTCTATTATAAAGTGAATCATACGTAATTATTGTATCACAAAAAACGGAGAAATAACAGACCCTTTTGAAAATTTTTTGATTTCTTTCAAAAAATAATACGAGAAAAACAAAAAAGCGGCGAATCGCCGCTGATGGTTGCCGCCGTATAGCAGTTTGTTCTGATTTTGTCCCTTGTTCGACGGCGGAGCCGTTTTACGCAATTTCCTATAGTGCAAAAAAGCGGGCAACGCCCGCAGGAAGTTTCTCGC
>JAFQOX010000144.1 GCA_017412045.1 Clostridia bacterium | reverse complement strand
TGCAGGAGGTATTTTTATGAAAAAAATATTTGCACTTTTCCTCGCATTTGCGCTGCTATGTTTAACGGCGTGCAATACCAAACCACCCGTAGGTACGGATGGTGACGGTTCTACAGCTCCGGAAGCTCCGGAGAATCCCGGTAATTGGCAAGATGATTTGACGGATCAATTTATTTATAGAAGAGCTGCTTTGGTATCGCTGATTGAACTGCCGTCGCGAATTGTTTTTAATCCTATTACCGGTAAAATACCATATACTTGTTACTATAATAAAGCAGATGGAAAAGCGTATATTTACTGTTTCGATCCGCTCTGTGATCATAGCGATCATACTTGCTTGGCGAATCCCGACTCGTCGGATTTTAATTTCAGCCTAAACGATTCTGTTTTTGTGAAAAACCGTTTTTATTGCGTAGATTATTGGGGAAAAATTTTTTCTTTTTCTTTTGACGGAAGCGATAAAAGATTGGAATACGATGCGCAATATGATTTGGATTGGGAAAATGTAAACACGGATCTTTGGTCAGTCGTATCTTTGTACGGACAATATATTTATATTTGGTCGGAGGCTGAAGAGGGCTTGGAAAAGCCTCATCTGCTTCGATATCATATCGAAACGAAAGAAATGGAAGATCTGACTGAAAAAACAGGAAATTTTATTTCTCCGAGCTATATTTATAACGGTAAAATTTATGGATCGGGTAACTATTATGAAACACAGCATACCCGTTTCATAGCGGACCTTGATCTTTCTACGATAGAGGTCGATGAAGATCCTTTTTATTTGAGATGCGCTGCCGGAAATTTTGCGGTCGGTCATGTACTCGGGGAAGAAGTGAATAGCCTTGGTGTGAATGAACCTATCGCGATTGAAGTATATAATTCCCAAACGGACGAATCATGGATACTTACTGAGGAAATGTTGGGAACAGACAGTTGGACAATTACAGGCATGACGGAGGAATATATCTATTTTTATGAAGCCAAGTCAACGGTTCTCGGAACAATCATCGTGAACTATGGTGGCAAGGATAAGGAATTCCAGGTTCAAAAACGGAATGACGGAAAATTATACCGCATCAATCTCGATGGCACAAATCTTGTCTGTGTGTATGACAATCCCGATTATGAATTGGCTAGAGACATGATTATATTCGATGACAAGGTCCTTATGTCAGGCCAATATCTCAAGTTGGAAAACGGCGAGAAAAAGGTCTGGGGCGGTCCCATTCAGGTAGCAACCATCCATCCCGACGGCACCTTCGGCGAATTCGTGGAGGTCGAAATACTTCAATAAAAAATTTAAAAAAATCCGAAAAATCCTGTAATGTTTTTCGGATTTTTGCGTTAAAGGGGATAGAGGAACAAAAATAAATTGCAGGAGGTATTTACCATGAAAAAACTCTTTACACTTTTCCTCGCTCTCTCGCTCTTGTTTCTGACGGCGTGCAATACCAAACCGCCCGTAGGCACGAACGACGGCACCGGCAGCTCGAACAGCTCCGGCACCGACATACAATCTCCGTCCTCTTCGATTCCGCAAGACGTGATCATTGCCGAAAAAAACGAGAATTTTATCAATCTGCCGTCCCGCGTTGTTTTTCACAACGGCTCGAAAAACGTATATTACAGCAAGGCGGACGGACAAACCTATATTTATTGTTTTGACCCCCTTTGTGATCACAGCGAAGGAAAATGTCTTGCGCAGCCGATCACGTTGGATACGGTTGGCATCAATTTTTGGGGAACCAAATTTGTAAATAACCGTTTCTGGTGCACAGCCACCTTTTTGGGAAAGATCATTTCGTTTAATTTTGACGGCACCGATATGAAAGTGGAATACGATGCGGGATATCAAGTGAGCCAGATCACTTGGAGCGGAGATTTGTGGAATCCGGATATTATGGCATACGGCTCGTATCTCTACCTTGAGCAAAATGATTCGGCAAGCGAAGATGGCAAAGTGCACACGCTTCGGTTTAACACCGAAACGAGGGAAATGGAGGACCTGACCGAAAAGACGGGGAATTATATTTATCCGAATTTTTTTTACAATGGAAATATTTACGGATATGATGAAAGCTTCTCGTGGTGCAAATGCAATCTTGATCTCACCGATATGGAAGCGATCGATGAAATTCCCGTTCCGGGTCATTATTCGGGCAGCCGCATGTTCAATGTCACGAGCGCCGGCGTAGAGGTTTACGATATGAAAACCAGTGAGGTGACGGAGATTTCCAATTCCGTATTCGGCGTTCCCGAGGGAGCAAAAATTTCCATTCAATTTGTGGACGCAAACTATATTTATTACAATCATTCCCAAAAAGAATTGGTCGGCTATTATCCGCATCCGAAAACGGGAAATATGACCGCCAAATACCGTTGGAATGACGGTAAGCTTTACCGCGCCAATCATGACGGAACAAACGTGATCTGTATCTATGACAATTCTGATTTTGAATTTGGAGCGGTAGATACCATTATTTTTGACGATAAAATTATCCTCGGCGGACAATATGTCGGTGTGCGTAACGGAATTGCTGAAAACTGGGGCAGCGGTTACTATGTTGGCACCATAGGTTCAGACGGTAAAATCGACGAGTTGAAGCTCGTCGAGGTGCTTCAATAATTAAAAAAGCGGCGAATCGCCGCTGATGGTTGCCGCCGTATAGCAGTTTGTTCTGATTTTGTCCCTTGTTCGACGGCGGAGCCGTTTTACGCAATTTCCTATAGTGTAAAAAAGTGGGCAACGCCCGCAGGAAGTTTCTCGCCTACCGCAGTTTAGCCTGTATTCAAACAATACAAAACGGCGAGGTCGAATTTGCGCAATTTCCTATGGTATAAAAAATCCGAAAAATCCTGTAATATTTTTCGGATTTTTGCGTTAAAGGGGATAGAGGAACAAAAATAAATTGCAGGAGGCATTTTTATGAAAAAACTATTTGCACTTTTCCTCGCATTTACGCTGCTATGTTTAACGGCGTGCAATACCAAACCCCCCATAGATACGACATCCTCGGGCGAATCGAACGGAGAAAATCCAATTGAAAAGGATTTGACGGATCAAATCAGGGTGAGTGCAAGCTCAAATTTGATTGATCTTACATCGCGTATTATTTTTGAAACAGACGGACTTATCTATTATTACAGCAAAGCAGATGGAAAAGCCTATGTTTATTGCTTTGATCCGCTTTGTGAGCATACGGATTATATGTGTTTAGCAAATCCGGCTGTCCCCGGTGCACTTTGGGATATCAGGAGTACGGTTTTTATCGGTAATCGATTTTATAGCGTAACCGGTACGGGACAGATCATTTCATTTGCTTTTGACGGCAGCGACAAAAGAATTGAATACGATGCCGAATATGATTTGACAAATGTAAATACGAATCTTTGGGGCGGTGCAGAGGCGTACGGACAATACGTTTATTTCACATCGCGCGCAGATGACATATATCATCCGCATCTTCTTCGCTTTAACATTGATACAAAGACGGTTGAAGACCTGACCGAACAAACGGGAAATTATATTGTGTCGAATTATTTTTATAATGAGAAGATATACGGACACGGAAACTCTTTCGAAACGGGACAGACCCGTTTCGTCGCTGATCTTGATCTTAAATCCGTGGAAATAGATGAAAATCCCATTTATATATTGGATGCCGTCGGAAGTATTGCAGTCGGCAAAGCATATGAAGAAGTTGATGGCAAAGCGAAGGTTATCGGCATAGAAATTTACAATTTCAAAACCGGTGACAGACGGACGATTTTATTTGAGGCTTTGGGATTAGATGGAAATTGTGCTATTGGTGCCGTAACGGAAGAATACATCTATTTCTATCAATCCGAACTGTTTGATATTGGAACAATTATCGTAAACAAAGGAGATAAAGAAGTGGAAACCAAGGTACAAAAGAGAAACAACGGCAAGCTCTATCGTATCAATCTCGACGGCACAAATCTTATGTGTGTATACGATAATCCTGATTATGAACTGAGTAGCGATATGATTATTTATGGAGATCGTGTTGTTATGAGAGGGCAGTATCTCTGTGTCGAAGCCGGAAAGAAAAAGATCTGGGGCGGAGCCATTCAGGTTGCGACCATCAACCCTGACGGCACGATCGGTGAATTCGTGGAGGTCGAAGTGCTTCAATAATTTCCGTACGCAAGCCCAAGCGTTTCAATCACAAAGCCCCTCGTTCACGATGAACGAGGGGCTGATTTTTGTTCAGAAATACCGCTTCTGCTTGATCGGGATTTCATGGGATAACAAGCGGAATTAAGCGATATTCATTTCAAAATTTCGATTCCGATATTGCCCGTATCGGTCGACAGCTCACATCTGCCGCCGTCTCCGTTTTCGGGAACGCGGACGGAGCCGGTGTCGGAGTGACATACGAAGAACTTATCGGAAAGCAGCGTGCCGCTGATCTTCCCCGTCGAGGTCTTGACGAAGATTTCTCCCGCATCACAGCCTTCCAGCTTGACGTCGCCCGTACTGCGGCGAACTTCAAGCTTTTCGGAAGCGATTACGTTTTTCAGCAGAAGATCGCCCGTTCTGCCTTCGGAAGAGAGCGTAGCGCAGGATACGTCGGTCAGCTTCGCATCTCCCGTGCTGACGCGGATGCGGATCTCCGTTTCGCAAGCCGTGTCCGTCACGTTGATCTTACCCGTGGAGACGGAGAGCGCAACGGAAGCCGCGTTAACGCCTTCTATCCCGATATGACCCGTGGTGGTATGGATTCGGATGTTTTCCGAAGCGGAAGCTTTATTTTGAACGCCTCCCGTCGTTGTGGAAATATCCATGCTTTTAAATTGAAAATCGTTCGGTATTTCCGTATGCCCCGTGGTGGATCTGACCGAAAGCGCGCCGTATTCTCCCGCGGGAAGGAATACGGTGATCTTTGCACGTTGAAAATCGATGCCGATATGCTCGTACCATGCTTTCGTATCGGCAAATTGGATGGTAAGCGCACCGTTTTCCGCCTTTACGATATGCTTGCCGCGACTCTGCTCATAGCAAACGACAGAGAGCTTTCCGTCCTCGGAGGGCGCAAACGTAAGATCAGCGGTATTCAGCGCGATCGAGATATTTTCGACCGTTTCATTGATTTCATAGCGGTTGGTTTCATATTGTACGGTTGATAATTTTTTGAAATCCCAATTTAACATAGACATCACACCTCCAAATATGATAATGCCGATCAGGATCATCGCGCTTGCCGCGGCGATCCATATTTTCGTTTGTTTTTTCATCGCGCCGTCTCCTTTCTGAAGAAAAGCTTTTTCACGCCCAGAACGCTCTTTTTGGTCAGCAGTGCGCTGCCCTTCGTCGCCGCGCTGCATCCGAAAAACAGAAAGACGGAGAGCCCCGCGCAGACGAGCCCTGCGCCGATCATAGCCAATCCCGCCGCCGTCTGACGGACGGCGACCAATCCCGCGCCGCCGATGCATACGCCGACCGCAGAGCCGACGACGGAAGCAAAGGCTGCCCACAGCGCGACGATCACCGACCAGAGCATCGCATAGAGCGAAATCGCAACGGAAAGGGGTACGATCACGAGCAGAGAGAACCAGATTGGGGATCCGAGCACCAGAAGCACGATCTCCCACGCCTTCAGGCGCCTTTTCGGTTTGATTTTTTCTTTGACGATCGTTTTGATCGGTACGTCCCCGATGATCTGCTCCGCGATCTCGTCCGCAGATCCGATCGCTGCGACGGCTTCCTCCTCGGAAAGTCCCTCCTCCATGCGGTCGTCGATGATCTCCTCATAGAAGCTGAGCCGTTCCTCCAGCTCCGCAGGCGGCAAGGCGGAGAGTCTTGACCGCAAATCATCCGTAAATTCCTGTTTACGCATTTGTATCCTCCTTTGTGACAAAGCGATAGATCGAAAGGATCTCCTTCCAATCCTCCTTGAATTCCTCGATGCGTCGGATGCCCGCCTCGGTAATATGATAATATTTCCGCAGACGCCCTCCGTGCTCTGCCGTTCGCACGGTCAGCATTTCGGAAAGCTCCAGACGCTTGAGGATCGTATATAAGGTCGATTCCGACATCTTGATATAAGGCTGCATATCCTTGATGATCTGATACCCGTAGGAATCCTCGTCACGGATCGCCGCCAATACGCATACGTCGAGCAATCCGCGTTTTAACTGAATATCCATAGCATACTCCTCCTTACGTAATACATCGTATCACGAAGTATTGCGTTTGTCAAGTGTTTTTTATCAAAAAGCAAGGCAACAGCATTTACTTTTTTCACTATGATTCGAATGAGAAAAAGATAAGATTTTTCATATTCAAAAATCTTATAGCAAAAAGAATGTTTTTGCGCTGTAAACAGACGGGATTTTTTACAAAATATTTCCCTTTTACAAAGGGGGAAC